>CBDUUS010000053.1:0-7025 GCA_965370465.1 uncultured bacterium
TTAGATCTATGGATGGTTCAATACACAGAAGAACAATTGATTTATCTGGATTCTACAGTAATGACCATTGCAGTCTTGATCTCTCCATTTACTTCGATATCCTTAAAGAAGGGTATGCACACAAGTTCCTGCCCTGTGGGAGCAATAAATCCCCTTGCAATCGCAATTCCCTTTATAGCCTGATTAAGCGCTCCGGCACCGATAGTCTGGATCTGCACCCTGCTATCGGTCCTTATCGTGCCAGCAATTGCTCCTGCAACTGAATTTGGTTTCGTCTTCGAGGAGACCTTTAAGAGTTTCATATCATTTTCCATATTATTGCTATATTGTCAGTTTTCTTTATCGTTCAGCTCTATTATTACTTTGATAGTATTATTTGACCGCTTAAATTCTATATTTTTATTTACTGATAAGAAATATTTTTCTCCGAGTTTGTTAAATTTTTCTCCCAGTGGTTCGATTATACCTTTTATTTCTTCATCTTTAAACCTGTTTGCAAGTTTTTCCTCGTCGAATAACCTTAATCTCAGGTCCTTTTTACTGCTCTTCTTTGATCCATTTATTTCATCTTCTCTGGAGCTTTCATCAATAATGGTATGATTTAACAGATCAAGTTTTAAAGGATCCAGAGGTTTGACCTCATTATATACTATTCTCTGTATCCCCCTTCTGGAAATATTCATATTAAAGATCTTTTCCGCTATCTCTCCCATAAGGCTATAGCTGTCGGTAAGTACAGGTATTTCAGTGATCTTTATTTTATTCTGAGAAATAAAATCTATAAGTTTTTCCCATTTTTTAAAAGTAGGATAAACCCCCTGGCTTCTTTCCCTTTTAAACTTCTCTCTCATGGTGGCAAGCACCTGCGTCGGTGTCCCGTAATAAAAATTCATATCCCTGTTCTGGATCTGAAATTCGATTATTGTCTTTATAATATTATTTACGCCTCCAATAATATTAATATCCTCATCCATTTTTATTATCTGCGGTATAATCGACTGATCCTTTTTTTCCGGAACATCGTCAAGGTCTATATCAAGGAAAAATGATGCCCCCTTTGATTCTCCTGAAAAGGTAAGCTTTATTTCTCTTGCATTTAATTTTATAGAGAATAGAGCCATCCCCCTTCCATGAAAACCATATGTATCTTTCATTCCGTTTTCAAGCTTGGATGTCACTCTTGCTTCAAAGATGAGGTCCTTAAGCGTGTCGGGAATACCTTTTCCATCATCAATAGAATGGATTATCCGTGTTTTATCCTCTATTTTTTTTGTGCCTATAAATATATTTTTACTTCCAGCATCTCTGCTATTTCTTAGCAGCTCCACAAATATATCTTCAACACAATTTATATCCTGAAGCGCCTGTCTCCTCTCAGCTTCAGATATTTTCAGTCTCACATATCCATTTCCGAGGTCTTCTTCGACGCTGAGAGTATCCTTTATATTCAGCTGTTCTAAAAATTCATTTAGATCAGGACTATTTTGCATATTCAACTGCCCGGCTCTCTCTGATTACAGTAACTCTGATCTGCCCGGGATATTCCATTTCGCTTTCGATCTTATTGGCAATATCTCTGGCCAGGACCATAGCCGTATTCTCATCCACATCTTCCGGCCTTACTATAACCCTTATTTCTCTGCCTGCCTGTATTGCATAGGCTTTTTCTATACCTTTAAATTCAGTAGCTATCTTTTCAAGGGTCTCAAGTCTTTTGACATAGTTTTCAAGAGTTTCTCTTCTTGCGCCGGGCCTTCCGCCTGATATCTGGTCAGCTGCCTGTATTATGACATCCAGAATCGATTTAACTTCGACTTCA
Source organism: uncultured bacterium (assembly GCA_965370465.1). Lineage (GTDB taxonomy): Bacteria > Actinomycetota > Humimicrobiia > Humimicrobiales > Humimicrobiaceae > M55B120. Next base: position 1,820 of record CBDUUS010000053.1, read on the forward strand.
TTATGGTGAGCCTCGATTGAATGGCATATTTCTTCGTCTTCATGGAGCCTTCTCGCAAGCTCGGCTCCTATTATGGCATGGGAACCATCTATTTCATGTGTTAAAGCTTTTCCGATATCGTGTAGAAGTCCCGCCCTTTTTGCCTGCTTTATGTTTAAACCCAGTTCTGCTGCAATAATACCGGCAACATATGACACTTCTTTTGAATGAAGCAGGACATTCTGGCCATAACTGGTCCTATATTTTAGTCTTCCAAGAACCTTTATTATTCCCTGGTTCAATCCTGATATTCCAGTATCAAATGCTACCTGTTCACCTTCGAGCTTTATCTCATTATTTATTACCTTACTTGCCTTCTCATACATTTCCTCTATTCTGGTAGGATGTATCCTGCCGTCCATGATAAGGTTTTCAAGGGTCACTCTTGCTATTTCTCTTCTGACCGGATCAAATGACGAAAGTATGACTGCCTCCGGAGTATCATCTACTATTATGTTTATCCCTGTAAGGTTTTCAAATACCCTTATATTCCTGCCCTCTCTACCGATGATCCTTCCCTTCATCTCATCATTGGGAAGGTTTACAACTGATACTGTTGTCTCACTCACATGGTCCATGGCACATCTCTGTATTGCCTGTGAGATTATTTTCTTTGCCATTTTATCGGAATCTTCCTTGAGTTTAGCTTCAATATCTCTTATTTTCTTTGCTGCTTCATACTTAGCTTCATCTTCAATTTTATTGGTCAGGATCGCCCTGGCTTCTTCCCTGGTAAGCTCAGCGATGGCTTCAATTTTTAATATTTCTTTTTTAAGCACGCTGTCTAATTCTTTGTTCTTTGTCTCCAGATCGTTCATTCTATGGCCCACTGATTGTTCCTTTTTATCAAGGTAGCTGGACTTTTTTTCCAGAGAATCTTCCTTGCCCCGAAGCCTGTCTTCTATTTTCTTTAATTCGGACCTGTGCCTTCTCACTTCATCTTCAGCAGCGGCCTTTGTGTGCTGTATTTCTTCTTTTCCCTCCAGTATCGCTTCTTTTTTAATCGTACTTGCCTCTTTTTTTGCATTTCCTATAAGTGCAGATGCTTTTTCTGCTGCAGATCCTGCCTTTGTATCTATAATATATTTACGATATAAAAAACCCAGAAAAAAACCGGCAATAATAGTAATTCCGAGAGCTATGAGTACTATCCACAAATTCATTATCTAATTCCTCCTTAAAAATAAAAAAGTCGAGAAAATCCCGACCTATAATACATCCACACTAATTTTTATATAAATACTTACTTTGATTACTGCAAGTTATGAGTACTTTCTTAGCAAAACACTAAAAAATATAGAATATAAGCTTTATACTATTAAAAATCCTTTCAGTCCTTAAAAACTAATCATCATCAGAAATATTTCTTTTATAATATATATAACCCTTATTATCACTCATGCACTGGCAACTCATTGCTAATAATCCTAAAAACTGTGTAAATAATTATAAATCAAGCAATTCAATTAACTTAAAATATTACTGCTATTTTATCTTATAGTCTCTATTTAAGTCAATAAGAAACAGCTATTAAGGGTAAATACCTCTTAGTCTCACTGCCTGCGCCACTCTTCCTATGCCAAGGATGTTTGCAGCTCTCCTCATATCCACTTTTCTATCTTTAGATATCTTATACACTTCATAGAATGCCTTATCCATCATGTCCCTTAATGTTAATTTTACGTCACTTTCTGACCAGAAATATGATAAGTTTCCCTGCACCCACTCAAAATATGATACTGTCACGCCTCCGGCATTACACAGGATATCAGGTATAAGGAAGATTCCTTTATCATTAAGGATCTCATCAGCATCCGGAGTGACAGGAGCATTTGCCGCTTCAGCTATAAATCTTGCTTTTATACTGTCGGCATTGGACCTTTTTATCTGATTTTCGAGTGCGGCAGGTATTAAAATATCGCATTTTGTGCCAATTATTTCATCCCCGTTTATATCTTCAGCTTTCTTATAGCCTTTTACATATCCGTTTTCCTTCACATATTCTATCAACTCATATGGATCAATACCTTTTTTATTATAAATACCTCCGCTTATATCGCTTATTGCAACTATCCTGAATCCGAGATCATATAAAATTTTAGCTGCATTGGAACCTACATTTCCAAAGCCCTGTATCGCTACATTTAGATCTGTGCTGTCTATGCCATTTACTTTTAATGTAGAAAGTATGGTATACACGCATCCTCTGCCGGTCGCACCTTCCCTGCCTTTGGACCCGCCAATTTCGATAGGCTTTCCCGTTACTACTCCCGGTACAGAGTAGCCTTTATCGGTTGAATATGTATCCATTATCCATGCCATGATCTGGGCATTGGTTCCTACATCCGGTGCTGGAATATCTTTTTCAGGACCTATAATATCAATTATCTCAAATGTATACCTTCGGGTCATATTTTCAAGCTCTCTTAGAGAAAGCTTTGTGGGATCGACTTTGATCCCCCCTTTTGCTCCGCCAAATGGTATCCCCACTACGGCACATTTCCATGTCATAAGCATGGCCAGAGCCTTTATTTCATCCAGGTCCGCATCCTGATGGTATCTGATGCCGCCTTTTGCGGGCCCTCTATTTGTATTATGCTGGATCCTGAAACCTTTAAAAATATCTATATCTCCATTATCCATTTTAACAGTCACTGCAACTTCAAGGGTTTTCCTTGGCTCTCTTAAGTATTTTTTTAGACCATCAGAAAGATTTAGAAGATCCATGGATTGATCCAGTCTTTCAAGAGTCATATCCCATACGCTTTTTTTTCTTATAATCTTCTCATCCATCCAGCTCCTCCTTCACACAACCTAAAATCATTCATAATAGAAATATCATATCTTAACACATATTGTATGTTTATGCTTGTATTTGTTTGTTATTGCCTATTTTATCTAACTCTTCAGATGTTTAAATTTTAAGGATCAAGTTTACACTGATATGATCTTTATGTCATCTGTATTTAATACTTTTACTTTGCTGCTGCCGCATTCAGGACATACAGCAATAAAATCATCCTTTTTAAACAAATTCCCGCAATTTTTACATTCAATTTCTAATTTTATGACATTGAATACTAACTGTGCATCCTTTAGCATATTATCATTACCTGTCATATATTCATAATAAAATTTGATTGATTCCGGCTCTATATTTGCAATAGGATTTAACTCGAAACTCACTTTCTTTATTTTCTTTAAATTATTTTTTTTCCTAATATCATTGACTATATCTATTATTGATGATGTGATTGAATATTCATGCATTGTATTATCTTCCGGGATTTCCCCGGTGTCCTCCGCGTCGTCTGGCCATCCCCATTCCGAATCTTCTTCCTATATCCTCGATATTTTGACTCCTGCATACAGGACAGGATTGTCCGATCTTTTCTTTCTCCCCGGTTTCCCATATATTTCCACATGATATGCAGTACAGCCTATTCCTGAGAAAAACGAAGCTTCCGCCTTCTATCTTTATGACTTTTCCGTTTACCATTGCATCTGCTATTTTCTTTCTTGCCCCATCCACAAGCCGGGTAAAAGTCGGTCTCGATATATTCATCCTTTTTGCGGCTTCTTCCTGCTTCAGGTTTTCATGGTCGGCAAGTCTTATGGATTCATACTCATCAATGGTCAGGATGACCTCAAGACCCGGTTCAAAGGGCCTGTGGCCATACGGTTTAAAATAGTGCATCTGCGGCGGATATAGCACATTTCTTTTTTTACGGGGTTTTACCATTATCTAATAATATACTTTTAAAAATCATTTTCCAAACTTCACATGTTCCATTCTAATGCAGACAGTCGATAATTATTTTTCTGAAATGCCTTTTACCTTTTTGCAGTATTTTTTCATTGAGCCCTTCGGCCTGTATTTCCATACTGTCGTCTGTTATTTTTTGTCCATTAAATTTTATTGCGCCCTGTGCAATCAGTCTTCTTGCTTCCCCATTTGATTTTGTCAATCCTGAATCGACCAGAAGCTTTATGATCCAGACCGCATCTTTAACGATTGCTTCTTTTTTGATCCTGAATTCTTCAATGTCTTCCGGTACTTCTTTTCTTTTAAAGATCAGGTCGAAATTTTTTTCAGCTTCTTCCGCAGAATCCCTGCCGTGAAGATACTCTATTATGATCTTTGACAGCCGTCTCTTTGCCAGTGATGGATTGAGCTTTTCACTTTTTATATCATTTTCAATACTTCTTATCTCGGCAGCGTCCAGCCTCGTAAGCAGCTTAAAATAATCAATCATGATATTATCCGGAATAGACATTACTTTTCCAAAGATCTCTGCCGGTTTCTCATCTACTCCTATATAATTGCCCAGACTCTTGCTCATCTTGTCCGTTCCGTCTGTACCTACTAGAATGGGCATTGTGATTGCGACCTGTGGTCTCTGGCCGAGGTCTTTCTGAAGCTCCCGTCCCATGAGCAGATTAAACCTCTGATCAGTCCCGCCAAGCTCAATGTCTGCTTTAATTGCAACTGAGTCATATGCCTGCATAATAGGGTATAGAAATTCCATTATTGCAATGGAAATATTTCCTTTAAATCTTTTTTTGAAATCATCTCTTTCAAGCATTCTTGCTACAGTAAAGCGGGACGTCAGGCTGAGTATATCTTCAAACTTAAGAGACTGGAGCCATTTGGAATTTTTAACAAGCTCTGTTTTATCAGGATCCAGTATTTTGAAGGCCTGCTCCATATAAGTCTCGGAATTTTTATCTATTATTTCAGCTGATAGCTTTGGCCTCAGCGAGGATCTCCCGGAAGGATCTCCTATCCTGGCAGTATAATCCCCTATTATCAATATAGCCTTATGGCCGAGATCCTGAAAGGCCCTGAGCTTATTCAGGACAACAGTATGTCCGAGATGAATATCAGGAGCAGTGGGATCAAGGCCAAGCTTGACCCTGAGAGGAGTGTTTTTCTCTATGGATGTTTTTACAACTTTTTCCAATTCCTCGCGTATTAATATATCTTCCGTTCCCAGCTCGATCATCTCAAGCTGTTTCCTTAAGTCTTTTTCCATATCCAGCCTTCTAAAGTCTCTTCTAATAAAATTAATGTAAATATTAACACAGGCCTGCTCATTATGTCTATTTCCATTGGCCCTGGATTATTGATACAGATTTCTTAAAACAATAATACGGCTCATAACAA
>CBDUUS010000054.1:0-6975 GCA_965370465.1 uncultured bacterium
TGGGTAGATAATATTGAAAATCATCAGACTGATCTTTTACTTAAAAACATTGACAGGAAAGGGGATATACTGAAAAATAAGAGTACCCTTGAGGTTGTTTATGACCATGGCAAAAAATTGATTTTAAAAGAGATAGAGAAAAAAATTATGAATAAAAATATAAAGATACTGGCTGCTGCTGTGATGATTATATCTCTTGTACTGATTATTTCCGGCTGTGGTTATATTCAGAATATAAGGGGTCTTTATGAAGATGAGCCCATCGGTGAAGCATCTGCTTCCGGAGGTTATGAGAATGATTTTACATTAAAGGACCTTGATGATAGCACGGTCTCTATTTCGGATTTTTCAGGAGATATAGTTGTGCTGAATTTTTGGGCGACCTGGTGCCCTCCATGCAGGGAGGAGATCCCGGACTTTATAGCGGTCAGCAATGCTTATAAAGACAGGGGAGTTCAGTTTATAGGAATATCAAATGAAGATGCTTCTACTCTCAAGGATTTTGTGGATGATTTTGGAATAAACTACCCCATACTTATAGATAGTACAAATATAGGAGGAAAATGGGGGATCAGCGGCATCCCGACTACTTTTATACTTGATGGTAATGGCGGCATAGCATATAAGAATGTAGGGATGATGTCTAAGAGTCAGCTTGAAAGTGCGATAGAAGATGCTCTGTAGTATCGGACCAGGAAATGTTTTAAAAACTTTTTATTCAAAGGATAATAGAATATGCTGGGAATAGGTCTTTTTTCATCATTTATTGCCGGGCTCCTGGCTTTTGTTTCGCCATGCATACTTCCGCTGGTACCGGTATATATAGGGATGATGTCAAAAAAGACATTATACAGGGATAAAAATACAAAACTATCGGAAAGGCTGTATTTATTTGTGAACAGCCTTTTATTCGTTCTGGGTTTTACTATTGTATTTATAGTCCTCGGTTCCACAGCTACCTTTCTGGGACGGGCCATGAGCAATTATTCAGCTATTATTGGCAGAGCAGGCGGAGCTATACTTATTATTTTTGGCCTTCACTATATGGGACTCTTTAAAATAAGGTTTTTAAATTTTGAAAAAAAATTCAGGATGCCTGATTCATTAAAATCAGGCTATGCGAGCTCCTTTATATTTGGAGTGATATTTTCATTTGGATGGGTGCCCTGCGTGGGTCTGATACTTTCCGGCATACTGATGCTGGCCAGCAAGCTTGATACTATACTTGAAGGCGTGCTGCTTCTTGGTGTGTTTTCAGCGGGACTGGGCATCCCATTTATTCTTGCCAGCATATTTATAAGCTTCTTTTCAAAGCTGCTTAAAAGATTAAACAGGCATCTGAATATTGTCTCTATTATTTCAGGAATATTTATAGTGGCTCTCGGCATAGTATTTGTAACTGATTCAATGATAAGGATAATGAGTCTTCTATCCAGATATATTCCAATAATTAATTTTTAAATAAATATTTATTTAGATTTATGTTAGAATTTCTATATTTGATCTCAAATATTAAAAATTGGCAACTTTACAAGGAGGAATCTTGAATATTGATCCTGTAGCTTTTACCATATTCAGTCTGGAAATAAGATGGTATGGAATCCTCACAGCGCTGGCGCTGTTGATAGGTTTTACTGCAGCATATTTTATTGCGAAATACCGCAGGCAGAGGGAAGACGAAATCCTTAATTTCGCACCTTTTGCAATAATATTTGCAATAATAGGGGCAAGGCTCCTCCATGTGATGGTCAACTGGTCCTATTATGCGGGAAATCTGAGCTATATATTTGCTTTCCGCAGAGGCGGACTTGCCATACAGGGCGTTATGCTCGGAGGCATACTGGCCCTGCTCGTATTCTGCAGAATACGAAAGCTTGATTTCTGGCTGTGGGCCGATATCCTGGCCACGGGGTTAATACTGGGTCAGGCCATAGGACGATGGGGAAATTTCCTTAACCAGGAAGCTTTTGGAAGGCCCACCAGTCTTCCCTGGGCAATTTATATCAGTCCGGAAAACCGCCCATTTAATTATGCAAGCTATGAGTATTTTCATCCGACATTCTTTTATGAGTCCATAGCGAATCTGGCTTTATTTATTCTTTTATTTATAATGCACCGTTATTACAGGAACAGGCCAGGAAAGCTGCCGGACGGCATAATCTTTGCTATGTACCTCGGGATATATGCGCTATACAGGACATTTATTGAGGCCTACAGAATAGACAGCACCTTTTTTGGCCCGGTCAAAGTCGTCTATATAATAAACTTTATTGCTGTTATTATTGCACTTTTTATTGCCAATCATGTTATGAAGAGGTTCAGGGAAAAGAATTCCAGAAAGCAAGATCCAGTGGAGTAAGCGGTCCAAAACCGGAGATGGCTCCCGGACCGGTAGAAGAAATATAATCGATACTCAATCAGTCTTCCTTATGCTGTATATGCAGCCGCAATAGTTCTGACGGTAAAATCCGTATTTGCGGGAAATCTCCATAGTTTTCTTAAAGCCGTCTTTTTTCTTAAGGTCTGCAGCATAGAAGTCAATCCCGGCCCTATCCGAAATGCCTGCACCCAGTTTATTTATTGTTTTGCTGTTCTTATGCGGGCTTATAGAAAGGGTGGTTGCAAAAGTATCGAGATCTTTACTTTTTGCGGCAGTAGCTGTTTCTTTGAGGCGCATATAAAAACATATGCGGCATCTTTTTCCGCCTTCAGGCTCGCCGGCAAGGTGCTGGACCGCTCTGGACCATTTCATGTCTTCATATTTCCCTATTATAAGTGGAACTCCTGATATTTCTGAAAGCTTTCTAATATCTTTGAGCCTCCGCAAATATTCTCCTTCAGGATATATATTTGGATTATAATAAAAAAGGGTAATGTCAAAATCATCATCAAGCAGAGATAAGGGATAGGCTGCACAGTTTGCACAACAGGCATGTAAAAGCATTTTAGGTTTTAAAGTTGAATATTTTATCAATTTCCCTATAATATTAAATCTGTCTTTCGTTTATTTTTAATATATTAATTGAAACCGGAAAAAGTAGCAAAAATAATCTAATACTATGAGTAATATTTCCTTAAAAGTAAGAAAACTTAATTGCCCGGAGGATATATGTCCTTATCTCCAAAGAGCAGGGGACCCCTATCCTGAGCTTTCAAAAAAAGTCAGAATGATCCTGGACGGAGTGAAAAGTGATGGGGACAGGGCTCTTCTTGAATATATAAAGGAATATGACGGTCTTGATGTCCCGGATATCAGAAAGATCCGTGTGGGGAGCAAAGAAATATCATCTGCGAGGCAGAGAGTGGAAAAAAACTTTCCCGGGCTGGTGGATGCCCTGACAGTAAGCAGGGAAAATATTGAGAAGTATCACAGATCTCAGCTTGAAATGGGCGAAAGGTCCTGGATGATGGAAAATGGTCCCGGCAGAAAATTCGGCCAGAAAGTATCACCCTTAAAAAGGGTCGGTCTTTATATACCCGGAGGCCGTTATGTATATCCTTCAACTATGCTTATGACAGGGATACCGGCAATTACTGCTGGAGTGGAAGAGATAATGATATGCTCTCCTCCAGACAGCAGCGGGAAGCTTAATGACATTCTTCTCTATCTCTGCAGTATCTTAAATATAGATGAAATATATATGGCCGGAGGGGCCCAGGCAATAGCGGCTATGGCTTATGGCACAGGAACCATAAAAAGAGCCGATAAGATAGCGGGACCTGGAAATATTTTTGTTACCCTTGCAAAGAAAATGGTATATGGTGCCGTAGGGATAGACAGCCTCGCCGGCCCGAGCGATATAGCGGTTATTGCAGATGATAGCGCCAGAGCCGACTTTATAGCGCTCGACCTGCTTTCCCAGGCGGAGCATGATCCTCTTTCCAGGTGCATACTTCTGTCAGGAAGCAGGGATCTTGCCGGGAAGGTCATAGATAATATAAACATACTGCTTGAGTCAATGAAAGATGATAAAAAGTACAGAGGCAATCTTGAAACAGCATCAAGATCACTTGAGGATTTCTGCAGGATCTTTTATTCCAGCGACATGGACATACTTATAGGGGCATGTAATATAATAGCTCCAGAGCATCTGGAAATAATGGTGGAAGATCATGAATATATTCTCAAAGGAATCAGCAATGCAGGAGCAATATTTATTGGTGATTATACGCCTGTAGCGGTAGGCGACTATATTGGGGGTACAAATCACGTAATACCAACGGATGGAAATGCGAGATTTTCTTCCCCGCTTGGTGTAAGCGACTTTCTTAAAAGAAGCAGCATATGCATCTATAACAGGGATGCCCTTGAAAAGGAAAAAAGTTATATAGCGGAAATAGCAGATTTTGAAAAGCTATATGCCCACAGAGATTCGATATTAAAAAGATTCTAATATTAAAGAAAAGGCAAGAAATGAGTTTAAAGATAAAGAAATGGATATTGGACCTTCCGGAATATATTCCAGGAAGGACAATAGAGGAGATCAAGGAAAAATACGGCCTAAAAGAGGTATATAAAATGGCTTCCAATGAGAACCTTTATGGCCTTGCTCCGGGACTTGCCGAAAGGATCTCTAAAGATATAGAAAATGTCTATTATTATCCTGAAGGAGATTGCATCGCGATAAGGGATAAGATTGGAAAGGTATACGGCATACCGGTTGAAAATATAATTATCGGAAGCGGCTCGGACCAGATAATAGAGATGATATGCGATAGTTTTATAGGTTCCGGCGATAATGTGGTCATAGCTGATCCGACTTTTCCGATCTATGAGAAAGCAGCGCTTAAATGCGGAGGAAGTGCTGTGAAAGTACCTCTATCCGGGTTCAGGCAGGATATAAAGGAGCTTGTTGATGCTGTGGATAATAATACAAAAATCCTTTTTTTGACCAATCCCCAGAATCCTACCGGTACAAATATTACTGCAGATGAATTCGATTATGTCATGGATAATCTTGACAGCAGCATAATGCTTGTAATGGACGAAGCATATTATGAATACTGTCCGGCAGATGAAAGGATCGAAACGACTGAATTCATACTAAAAAGAGATAATCTGATGCTGCTCAGGACATTTTCAAAGGTATTTGGCCTTGCCGGGCTGAGGATAGGATACGGGATCGGTCCGGTTGAAGCCATAGAGGCCCTCAATAAAGTAAGGCTGCCTTTTAATGTAAACTCGATTGCACAGAAAGCTGCTGTTTATGCCCTTGACTATATGGATCATATTGAGGAAATAAGTTCAAGGATCTATAAGCAAAAACAAATCTATTATAATGTACTTGACAAAAACAATATAGATTATGTAAGGTCATATACTAATTTTATACTTATAAATGCAGGAAAGAACAGCAGGGCAGCCATAGAAGAACTGCTGAAGAATGGATTTATCGTAAGACCGGGTGAAAACCTTGGTTTTCCGGGATATATAAGGGTGACTATGGCTTCAGATGAGGTAAATACAAAATTTCTTGAAGCCTTTATAGAGATTTACAGGAATTGCAATAAATAGGGGGGATGATTAAATGAGAAAAGAGAGAAAGGATTAATGCTATGGAAACAGTAGTAACCGGTAATGGTACTGAAGTAAAATTTGGCCAGGGGCTGCCGACAGTCATTATTGCAGAAAGGATCAACCCCACTGGAAGAAAATCTTTAGCCGAGGAGCTAAAAGAAGGAAAGCTTGATATAGTAAGGGAAGATGCCAGAAAACAGACTGAAGCTGGCGGCCATATTATTGATATCAATGTCGGTGCAGTCAGCGTAGATGAGGTAGATATGCTTCCCAGGGCAGTCGAGGCGGTAATGGAGCAGTCAAATCAGCCCATATGCCTTGACTCTGCAAATCCAGAGGCACTAAAAGCAGCTCTAAAGGCATATCCCTATAAAGCGCTTATAAATTCAGTGAATGGTGAAGAGAAATCAATGAATGGACTTCTTCCCGTAGTTGCTGAAAGCGGTTCTGCTGTCATATGCCTTACGATGGATGAAAACGGAATACCGGATAGCGTTGAAAAGAGGCTTAAAATAGCCGAAAAGATAATTGCAAGGACCAAAAGCCTCGGAATAAAAATGGAGGACCTGGTTTTTGATGCACTGGTAATGACAAATTCCACTAATTCAGAATTCGCAAATATAATGATTGAGACTCAGAGGAGGCTGGCAGTCGAATACGGAGTCTCGACTACTGGCGGATATTCAAATGTCAGCTATGGAATGCCGAACAGAAATCTCATAAATATCCAGTTTATTTCAATGGGGATAATGAACGGGCTCAATGCTCCGATAGCAGATCCTCTGGTCCCCGGCCTAATCGAGTCTATGAAAGCTGCTGATTTTCTTGCTGGCAGGGATCCATACGGGATGAATTTTATATCATCTTATAGAAAATAATGTCCTTCTGGGTTATAATCTCCCTTGTTTATTATTAATTTGAACAAGGGAGAATCAAATGGCAAAGGTACTTCTCAAAAACCTTACCAAGCGGTTCGATGACGTAGTGGCTGTTAACAATATGAGCGACGTTGTCGAAGACAAACAATTTGTGGTCCTGGTAGGACCCTCAGGATGCGGTAAAACCACCACCCTGCGCATGATAGCGGGCCTGGAGGAAGTAACCGGGGGAGAAATCTATATCGGAGATAGACTCGTCAACGATGTCCCGCCAAAGGACAGGGATATCGCTATGGTGTTTCAGAACTATGCCCTTTACCCTCACATGGATGTGTACAATAATATGGCCTTCGGATTGAAACTGCGAAGGACCCCCAGAGCTGAAATAGAAAAAAGAGTAACAGACGCAGCGAGGATCCTGAAAATAGAGGACCTTCTAAAAAGAAAACCCAAACAATTATCAGGCGGACAGAGACAGAGAGTAGCTCTCGGAAGAGCTATGGTAAGGGATCCAAAGGTGTTTTTAATGGATGAACCCCTTTCAAACCTGGACGCCAAGCTCAGGGTGCAGATGAGGAC
>CBDUUS010000055.1:0-6968 GCA_965370465.1 uncultured bacterium
ACTGGGATAAATTCGGTCTATTGCTTAGAAGATATCCACTGCCGGAACCGAAAATTATGGTTCGTCTGTTCTAAACTTGTGAATGTTCATATGAGGAGCCGTGTGCGTTAATAGCGCAAGCACGGTTCTGCGAGGGGCCAGTGACAACTGGTATGTAATACTGGGAGGAGCTGGTCTACTCTACCTAATATTTTTAAATAATAATACTTTTAATACTGTTTTGCCAGACGTCTGCAGAAAACGGGCCCGGCAAAACAAAATTTATATGGGAAAATAATGATTTAGATCACTATTAATAATTTAAAGCAAATATTGGCGAGGAGAAAAAAATGACAGACAAAAAATTTGATCTTGCAATACTCGGAGGGGGCCCGGGCGGCTATGTAGGGGCAATAAGGGCTGCAAAACTGGGCCTAAAAGCCGCAGTTATAGAAAAGGACCATCCCGGAGGAGTATGCCTGAATCATGGATGTATCCCGACGAAGGCTCTTTATCATATAGCACAGACTATTGATGAGATAAAGAAAGCATTTATTTTTGGAATAGAAACAGGTGAGCCAAAACTTGATTTTCCAAAGGCAATGGCCAGAAAAGATAATATAATAGAGATGCAGAGAAGAGGTATTGGTTTTCATTTCAAGAAAAATGGAATAGAGCTTATAAAAGGAGAAGGAAAGCTTGTCTCTCCTGATACTATTTCGGTTAAAACAGGCGAAGGAAAAAATATTTCTGTATCGGCTAAAAATATAATGATCGCAACTGGTTCATCGGCAAATAATGTCCCGCCCTTTGATCTTTCTGATGAAGGAGTGATGGACAATATCAAAATACTTTCACTTAAGAAGCTGCCAGGCTCACTCCTTATAGTAGGCGGAGGCGTGGTAGGCTCTGAATTTGCGAACATATTTGCCTCTTTTGGAACAAAAGTAACCATAGTGGAGCTGCTGCCGAGAATACTTAATACAGAAGATGAAGAGGTCTCAAAAGTAATATATAAGGCTCTAAGGAAAAAGGATCTCAATATATACACATCCACTAAAGTCGAAGAGTCAAGAAAAGATGGCAGCAGGTTTAAACTTAAACTGTCAGGCGGGGAAGAGTTCGAGGCAGAAAAGATACTGGTATCAGTGGGAAGAGGGCCAAATTCTTCTGGTATCGGTCTTGAAGATATAGGAGTGGCCACGGATGAAAGGGGCCATATAGTAGTGGACAGCAGGCTGCGTACAAATATTCCTAATATATATGCAGTTGGGGATGTGGTCGGCGGACTTCAGCTTGCTCATGTGGCCAGCGAAGAAGGAAAGGTGGTTGCCGGGATAGTGGCAGGGAAAGATGAAGAAATGGATTACTCTGTGATACCATGGGCAGTATTTACATCTCCGGAGATCGGGACAGTGGGCCTTAATATTGAACAGGCCAGAGAAAAAGGATATCCGGTATGTGTGGGAAATTTTCCATTCTCAAATAGCGGAAAAGCTTTTATCACCGGGGAGACAGAAGGTTTTGTGAATATAGTCACAAATAAGGATACCGGGGAGATACTCGGTGCACAGATAGTCGGGCCCCGCGCATCGGATATGATACACGAAGTGGCAGTGGCTATGAAAGGTGAAATACTAATAGATGATCTTGCGGCTACTGTGCATTCCCATCCGACACTTTCCGAGGCGGTATTGGAAGCAGCGGAAGACTGTTTTGGTATTGCCACGCATAAGTCATAAGATAATATTATATTAAAAACTGGAAAGACTGATCTTTTGTATAAATTGATTGCTACCGATGTTGATGGAACTCTTCTTGATGATGATTCACGCATAACTGAATATAATAGGAAAGCGCTTCTTGAATGCATGAAAAGAGGCATCGGAATAATTCTTGCTACAGGAAAGTCAATGGATTCCATCCTGTACCTGATAAAGGATCTGGGACTCAAGCTGCCCCAGATAACTTTGAACGGAAGTGTTACTGTAGGTCCGGAAGCGGAGATAATAAATTCATCAAAAATAGACCCGGTATATTACCTGGAAATAATAAAAGATATTAAAAGCAGCGGCTATCCGCCTGTAGTAGCGCTTGATAATGGCAAACTTTATCTTGACGATCATCATCCCGACCTGAGACACCTCGATGGTATTGGTGAAAAATTTATAAAGGTAGAAAGCATAGAGACAGAATTCTTTGCAAGAAATACAGTGGATATCTATACTCCCATAGAGGAGTCCAATCCTCTTGATAAGGCTTTAAGGGAGAAATACTGCGGTAAACTTCAGATTATGAGATCGGGCCGCTATTTCTTTGATATTTTGAACAGGGAAGCCACCAAGGGAAATGCTCTTCTATCAATAATAGGGCCGCTGGGCATAAAAAGAGAGGAAGTCGCAGTATTCGGAGACAGCCCCAATGATCTTTCCATGTTTGAAATAGCGGGTCTTAAGGTAGCTGTAAAGAATTCTTACCCGGAGATCTTAAAAAAGGCTGACATAATTACAGAGGCAAACTATGATTCCGGTCTGGGAAAGGCAATATTTAAATATATACTTCCAAAGTAATATTATATTATAAGGCCTCAGAGGAAAACACCGGATCTGCAGAGATTTTGACATCACTGTACAATATGTTAGAATTAGGTCTCCTGACACGGATATTAAACATTTATTATAAATCTATTAATAAATAAGAAATCAATGGATACTAATAGCACAGTAGCGCTAACCAAAAGAGTTGTAATAACTTTTTCAAAGCCAGTGGCTAAAGAGGACTTTATTAAGAAGATCGGTGAAATAGCAAAAAATATTATCGATTTTCTAAAGAAAAACGGCTGCAGCGAGATAGGCCATATCAAATTTATATCTACAACAGATGGGGAGGACTATCTGCAGTTCAGTATTGAAGATATAAAAAAGAAACCCACAATACAGGGTATTCTCCGCAAGACTTTTACGAAAATAAAGCTCACGCTGAATATAATAGAGTTTGGTGTGGGACGGGAAGATATGGATAATAAAATAAATATCGAGATAAAAAATATCCAGGATTATTTCTCAAATCTGTAGACAATAATCAATGTAAATCCCAAATGATATTATCAGACATTTCTATATTGGAGTATTAAAAAAATAATCGGGGCTTAGATCTGCACTGTGCTTTTGGGATAGAGTATCAATAGATTCTAAAATCCCTTTGGATATATTCCAATCTCAAAAACCTTGAAATGCTGCAATAATCTATATCCAATAATTGGACCGGATCAAGATATGCATTGTCATATATAATACCAAAATGAAGATGATATCCCCCACATGAAGGATCATCCAGGGCGCCTATTGAAGCGATTATATCTCCCTGCCTCACACTGTCGCCTTTGCTGATAAAAATGCTCTGAAGATTAAGATAGGTGGTCCGTATCATTGTATTGTGCTTTATTACAATAGTACGGCCCCCTGTCGGAGAAAAGCCTGTATACGATACAATACCATTGCCTGCTGCCATGACCCGATCCCCGGGGTTTCCGGATATATCGATTCCCGTATGCCTATAATAGGCTGATTTTTCAATATCGAAGTATTCTTCCCTGAATCCTATTAGTATTTCCCCATGAAGGGGATATATAAATGGTTTTTTATATTCTGCAGGACTGACCGGAGATGGAAATATATATGAAGGAAGGAAAAAAAGTGTTATAAGAAATATATATATAAATGTCTTCAGGTATTTTAATTTCATCTTAGTAAATCATGCTTTACGGATCATGTATTTTTAAATCCCATGATTGAATATTACTAAAATTTTTTTATTATGTAAATACCCAAATATATATAAACATAGTAGCATATATAACTATAGCTTCAAAGCTAAACAAATTCCATAGCTATGGATCACGAAAATTTCGGAGCGCTGATTAAAGACTTAATTGGAGGATTCATTAATATAAGTTTTATTGATGGACCTCTTCAAGCTCAAAAGGAGCCCCGATACTGGCGCCATTTACCCTGATCTCCTCTACTATCTTATCGAGAAGAGGCACCCCTTTTATCCTGTTTTCTTCGGCTGCAAGGTATTCCTTCTCCCCGGCAATATAGATCTCATCCTGTCCGGTCGCCTTTGGTGAATCCTTAAGGAGCCCCACCATATAATCAATCTGTTTTTTAAAGTCTATTATGGGCCTGAAGGCATCTATCTTTATTGCCATAAAGAAATGTCCCACATCAGACTGGCGGGGTTCATGGGGAAAACCAACATCGGTTAGCGTTGCCGCACCTGATAGGGCGCCGCATAGGATATCTACAAGAAGGGCCAGCCCATAACCCTTATAGGACCTTAGTATATCTGTAGAGCCCAGGGGAAGCAGAGCTCCCGGCCCTCCGCTCTGTACTTTTTTGGGGTCATCTGTTACATCACCCCGGTCATCCATTCCCCAGCCCATCGGTATCTTTTCGCCCTTCTTCTCAAATACCTTTATTTTTCCTATGGCCACTACTGAAGTCGCCATATCAAGCACATATGGATACTTCTTATAAGAGGGGACCGCTACTGCTATTGGATTAGTCCCAAGGACCGCGGTCCTTCCATAAGTGGGAGCGGCAAGGGGCTGGGAATTGGTCATAGATATCCCTATCATATCACTTTTCAACGCCATCATGGCATAATAGCCTGCAATACCATAGTGATTGGAATGGTTGACTGTAGCTATTGCAATATTTGATTTCTTTGCCTTTTCAATACATGCAGTCATTGCACGGTAGCTATTTACCTGTCCCAGGCCATTATTTCCATCAAATGAGATCGTGGTATCTGTCTCATTTATAACCTTTGTAGCGGTAACGGGATTCATATATCCTTTTTTTAGCCTATTGCCATAATAGGTCGAGAGTCTTATAAGGCCATGTGATGATACTCCCCTCAGGTCCGCCTCGATAAGCACATCACCTACAATAGCTGCGTCAGCGGCAGGTACTCCGAGCTTTTGCATGAATTTTACTGTATAATCAATAAGATCCTGTTTTTTAAAACGCAGTGTTTTTGGCATGTTTGCTCCTTTATATGGATGGAATAATATTAAAATAAGTTATTATTATATATCTGAAAGAAAGTATAACCAAAAAAGATAAAAATGTGTATAATTATAGCTTAAGAAATTTAAATTTAAGAAATTTAAATTTTTTATGGTGCTTGAATTAGAAATGTTATTATACATTAAGAGATAATTTATATAAATAATCGTATTCTTTAAATATGATTTAAAAAGTATTTAAGAACTTATTATAAATATGTTATATAAGTATTGTAATAATATGTAAAAGGAAAGGGGTAATAATGAACAAAACAGAACTGGTAGATGCAATGGCAGAAAAGACTGGTCTTTCAAAAAAAGATGTGGTGGTTGCGGTGGATGCATTTCAGGAAGTAGTAACTGATGCACTGGTAAAAAGAGAAAAAGTCGCACTGGTCGGATTTGGTACCTTCCAGACATCTGACAGGAGCGCAAGAGCTGGCATAAATCCAAAAACAGGAGAAAAAATACAGATATCTGCTCGCACTGTTCCCAAGTTTGTCGTTGGCAAGGCTCTGAAAGAAAAAGTAAAATAGCCAGAACTGATATTATTTAGTATCTTATTTATTACAAATTTGGAGGCATTTTAAAAATGTCTCCAAATCTTTTTAAGCTTAAAAAATATACTTTAATTGAAGCAACTCATTAGATTTATATATTAATTGCTGTTTCTTTTCTAATGTCTTCAATGGTTGACCCGCTTAAAGCTGAGACATTAAAAGGAATAGCTGGATCGGTCCTGGTATCCATTCCATTTCTTATTTTTTTAAAATTCCAGTAGATATGATCATTATATAGTTTCTTATATTGCAGTAAAAAATCACCCATTATTTTTTTACCATATAACTTAAAAAAAATATTACTGTTATTGTCATACCTTCCAGAGTTTAAAATACTTATATTATAAGCTAAGTCATGGCATTCATACTTTCCTATATCCCATACCATTACTGCGCCTTTACCATATTTCCCTTTATGGATAGAGCCCTCAAAATATGCCCATGGAAGGTGATGGTCATTAGTAAGAATAGCTTCTGATTCTATATTACCGTCTGTAAAAGTATTTTCCGGCAATACCCATGATTTTAATATTTCATGATTAAGTTCTAGCCTGAGATCAAAATGGGGATAAATACTCTGGTGCCATTGAATAACAAAGATAGGTTTTTCTTTCAGGGGTCTTATTTTCTTTGAAATGGAAGTCATGGTAAAATTTCCATTCCATCTCTTTCTTATTTTAATCTCTCTTTTAAGCATATTTTAGAAAGTAATGTTTTATTGATCCGGTAATTCTTTTTTAATAATTTACTATTTTAAAGATTTTTAATCCATTATTTTTACCAAAATCATATAAATAATATTTATCTCAGTGATTCAGATATAAGGAAAATCAACTAAAAAGTATCGCTAAAAAGCCTGGCAGTAGATTTCCTTATAACTAATTTGGGCTCAATCATGGCGATCTCAGGTTTTCCGTGCTTGTTTGAGTTCCATCGGTGCCCTGCAGCTGTTTTACCATGTGCTGCCAGTGATGGAAATCTATAGTAAAACAGGAGATTTTGAAGTAAATAACACAATTTTTGAAATTGGCGGAAAGAATAAAACATTAAGACAGATCAAGAATCATCCGGGGATGCATATCTGGTAAAAGATAATATACTTTATGGAAGTAAATATGAGATTCCATAGTATTTATCCGGAATTCTTTATTGATAGCTGGAAAATTATTTTTAATAAAGAATGATTATGAGGATGAAGGCAAAGAAAGATCAAGCATATAAATTACCATAAAAATATATGGCAAAAAAGAAGTATATATAGTAATATATTATAAATAAAAAAGTATAGAGATAAAATGAGTTTTAAAACAACATTCATAATAAAAAAAGAAATAATCACACAGGTCAGGGAAGCTGTT
>CBDUUS010000056.1:0-6878 GCA_965370465.1 uncultured bacterium
GGAGAAGAAATGGCCAATGCTTTTTCCGAGCTTATAGATCCGGGCGACCAGCTGCAAAGGTTCAAAAAACAGGCAAGCAGCAGGAATGAAGAGGAAAGAGTGACAGGCAAGATAGATGTAGATTTCTTGAAGGCTCTTGAATACGGGATGCCTCCTACCGGAGGAGAGGGCATAGGCATTGACCGTCTCGTGATGCTTCTTACAAATAGTGATTCTATAAGGGATGTAATATTATTCCCCCTTTTAAGGCCGGAGCAATAATAAAAGTGTAATAATATATTGGTGATAAACGATGATATGTGACTTTTGTAAAAAGAGTATAGCAACAGTGCACCTTATAAGGGTCCAGAATGATAATGTGGAAAAGGTAAATATCTGTTCGGAATGCGCAAAGGATTTTACGTTTTTTTCCGAAGATGATTTTTACAAGGATCTGAATAAGATCCTGTACCGGATCTTTCAGTCTGATACAGAACACCCATATGATTATAAGGTCAATGAGACTCTGGGGAATCTTAGTATAAAGAAAAATAGGAGCTGTTCATTCTGCGGCACGGATCTTAAGAGAATAAAGAAGCTTGGTAAAATGGGTTGTCCGCATTGTTATGATGAGTTTAAAAATATTCTACTGCCAATAATAAAGATCATACATGAAGATATAGAATACAGGGGTAAAATACCTGAAAATATCTCCAGGCACGTCAAACTTGTAAAAAGCATAAGCGATCTTAAAAACAGGCTGAAGAGGGAGATCTTTATAGAGAATTTTGAAGAAGCTGCAAGGATCAGAGATAAGATAAAGCAATTGGAGAAAAACATTTATGAATGATGCAGGGAGCTTTATTTCTGGAGAAAAAGACTATTCAAGAAATGATCTGGAAAATAGTTCTATTGTGCTGAGCTCCAGAGTAAGCATCTCCCGCAATTTGGCAGATCACAAATTTCCTTGTTCATCCAGTATAAAAGAAAAAAACCAGATAATTAGTATAGTAAGGGACTGTGCATCTAAAATAGACAAACTCTCAGATCTTTGCTTTCTGAGAATATCGAAAATCAGCGATACCGAGAGGCTTGTGCTGATCAATGATTATCAGATCGATAATGATTTTATTTTAAAATTGCCGGGAAGGGCCATTTTAGTCATGCCCGGGCATACTATTATGGAAAATATGATCGCGATTCCACTATGCTGGGATGATCATATCAAAATACAGATATCCGGTCCCGGCAATAGCATAGATAGGTCCTACGATAAGGCTGTAGAAATTGAAAAACTATTGGAGCGCAGACTGTCTTTTTCTTTCAATGAACAGTGGGGCTATCTTACTTCAAATCCAGCAAGTCTGGGAACCGCTCTGGAAGTCTCGCTGATGGTACACCTTCCGGCTCTTGCCATCAGTCCGGAGATAGTGGATTTTATAAAAAATCTGACAGGGGTCGGATGTGCAATTGGAGGATTTTCCGGGAAGGATTCTGAAGTCACTGGCAATCTTTTTAGAATATCGAGTTCAAAGACTCTTGGGAAGAGTGAAGAAGAGATAGTTGAAGAAATGCACGCAATTTGCTTAAATGTAATTGACGAGGAAGAAAGTTCCAGGAGGAAATTGCTTGAAAAAGACCTGCTGGGAGCAAAGGATAATGTTTGCAGGTCCTTTGGATTGATTAAATATGCAAAAATATTGTCTTTTGAGGAAGCTCTTGAGCTTTTGTCTATATTAAGGCTGGGGCTGGATCTGGGGATAATTGAAAAGATCAGAGACTTTGATTTTTTTAAACTTATCAGCATGATAAGTGATCCTCATATAATATCGGGTTTTGAGATGGGAAAGAAAGCCAATGATGATGATATAGACCAAAAAAGAGCTGACCTGATCAGAGATAAAATATTGGAGGATTAAAATAATATGTTTGAAAGATTTACAGAAAGAGCGCGCAAGGTAGTAGTAAAAGCTCAGGACGAGGCCCGTTTTTTAAAACAGAATTATATCGGTACGGAACATATATTACTGGGACTGATCGATGAAAAAGAAGGCATTGCATCAAAGGTATTTCAGGAGCTTGGCATCTCTATTAATGATATAAGAGCTGCAATAAAAGATGTGGTGACCGAAGGGACCTCTGAATCCTATGAACATATACCTTTTACCCCGAGGGCAAAAAAAGTCCTTGAGCTTTCACTGAGAGAGGCTCTTCAAATGGGACATAATTATATCGGCACAGAGCATGTCCTTCTGGGATTACTCAGAGAAGGAGAAGGAGTGGCTGCAAGGGTCCTTAACAGTCTCGGAGTGACTTTGAACAGCGTAAAGATCAAGGTAAGAGAGATATTTAACACACAATCGCTTTATTCTGATCCCAAATCAGGTGCCAGGACAGGTATGCCGAAAAGGACATTAAAGATGTTGGAGCAGTTCGGAAAGGAACTTACGCTCCTTGCATCGGAAGACAAGCTGGATCCTGTTGTCGGAAGGAAGAAAGAGATAGACAGGATCATACAGATACTTTCAAGGAGGACGAAGAATAATCCAATACTGATAGGCGAATCGGGCGTAGGAAAGACAGCTATTGTCGAAGGTCTTGCTCAATATATCATATCGAATAAGGTTCCTTCAAATCTTTCAGGCAAGAGAATATTCACGCTTGACCTCGGTGCCCTGGTGGCAGGTTCCAGATATAGAGGAGATTTTGAAGAGAGATTAAAAAAGGTCCTTGCTGAAATAAAGGATAGCGGAAATATTATTTTGTTTATTGATGAGGTCCATACGCTGGTCGGAGCAGGAGCTGCAGAAGGGGCCATTGATGCTGCAAGTATCTTAAAGCCTATGCTTGCAAGAGGTGAGATCCAGACAATAGGTGCCACTACAGTATCCGAATACCGGAAATATGTCGAAAAAGACAAAGCTCTTGAGAGAAGATTCCAACCTATATTTGTGGACGAGCCTTCAGTATTTGAAACCATTGAGATATTAAAGGGTCTGAGATCAAGATATGAGACCTTTCATAATCTTACTATTACCGATGAAGCGGTTACTTCGGCAGCAAAACTTTCACAGAGATATATAAGCGACAGATATCTTCCGGATAAAGCTATAGACCTGATAGATGAAGCCAGTTCAAGAGTAAGAGTGAGAACACTTATGAAGCCGCCGGATTTAAAGGAGCTGGAAGCAAGCATCGGAAGTATTATAGAACAAAAACAGCAGTCTATAAAAGATCAGGATTTTGAAAAAGCTGCACAGTTGAGGGATAAAGAGAAACAGCTGCTCATGGAAAAGAAAGAGATCGAGGAGCAGAAGAACCGCGCCACTAAAACAAACAAGGAAGTAGTTGATGAAAATGATATAGCTGAGGTGTTATCTAACTGGACAGGAGTTCCGGTATATAAGCTCACTTCTGCTGAATCCTCTAAGCTCATGAATATGGAAGATGAGCTTCATAAGAGAGTCATAGGGCAGGATCAGGCTATTGAGACCCTATCCAGAGCTATAAGGAGGTCGCGCTCCGGTCTCAAGGATCCGAAAAGGCCGATTGGTTCCTTTATGTTTCTGGGACCCTCTGGAGTCGGTAAGACAGAACTTGCCAGGACCATTGCGGAATTTCTTTTTGATAAGGAAGAGACACTTATACAAATAGATATGTCAGAATATATGGAGAAGCATTCAGTTTCAAAACTTGTAGGATCCCCTCCAGGATATGTAGGTTATGATGAAGGCGGACAGCTTACTGAGATGGTGAGGAGAAAACCCTATAGTGTCATACTTCTCGATGAGATAGAAAAAGCTCATCCGGATGTATTCAATATTCTACTTCAAATATTTGAGGATGGGCATCTGACCGATTCTCAGGGCAAGAAGGTAGATTTTAAAAACACTGTAATAATTATGACTTCTAATCTCGGTGCCAGAGAGATACAGAAGAATACGCCGATGGGGTTCAAAAAAATAGATACGGAGGACCTTTCCTATGATGAGATCAAGGAAAAAGTGATAAGTGCCCTGAAGAAGATATTCAGACCTGAATTTCTAAACCGGATAGATGAAGTAATAGTATTCCATAAACTTTCAGAAAAACAGGTATTTAATATTATGGACCTTATGATGTCAAGGGTCGGACAGGTCCTCGAGCTTCAGGGTATAATGATAGAACTCAAAAAAAGTGCCAAAGATCTGCTGCTTCAAAAAGGCTATGATCCTGCAATGGGAGCAAGGCCCATGAGAAGGGCAATACAGAACCTTATAGAGAATCCAATATCAGAGAAGATAATAGCCGGAGAAATCGGTCCGGGTCAGAAAGTAACCGTAAGTGCAAAAGACAAAAAGATGCAATTTGAGATAAAGAAACTTAGTAGCTCCGGCAGCGTCTTAAAAGTATAGTTTTTACTGACAGTTTTTTAATATAATTGCTATAATTAATATATTAATATTAGGATTGCTTTTAAGATGGTTATAAATAATAAAAATCATGAAGAGCTGCTTCTGGCTTGCCTTAAAAGGATTGCTCCCGGAACCGAGCTCAGACTTGGGATAGAGTATATACTGCAGGGCAAGACAGGCGGACTCATAGTTATAGGGGACTCAGAAGAAGTGCTTAAGCTGGTAAACGGAGGCTTCTATATAGGGTGCAGCTTTTCTCCAAGCAAGTTCTATGAGCTCGCTAAGATGGATGGCGCAATAATACTTAGCTCCAATGGGCGCAGGATACTGTATGCAAATACTCATCTTTTTCCAAAACCTGATATAAAAACTTCCGAAACAGGCACGAGGCACAGGACAGCAGAAAGAGTAGCCAAACAGACAGACACGCTTGTAATATCTATTTCCCAGAAAAGGGATGTAGTGACTATCTATAAAGGCAATATTAAATATATGCTGGAAGAATCCAGAGTGATGCTTTCAAAAGCAAACCAGGCCCTTCAGACTCTGGAAAAATACAAGGAAGGACTTGGCGATCTGAGCTTTAACCTTACAGTGAGAGAACTTGAGGACCTTGTAACGCTCTTTGATGTATGCAGCGTGCTTCAGAGATCCAGTATTGTGCAAAAGACCGAAAAAGAAGTAAAGAAGTATATATATGAACTTGGAGTGGATGGAAGGCTCTTAAGGATGCAGGCAGAAGAGCTTATGGCAAATGTATCCAGTGATTTTATTAATATAGTAAATGACTATAAGCATCCGGATAATAAGTCTGAAGCAGAACAGATAAAGGATAAATTGAGCATGCTGTCTGCAGAGGAACTCCTGGATCTGAACAAAATAGCATATATGCTTGGCTATAAGCCAGAGGGAAATCTCAAGGAATCAAGTCTTCATCCCAGGGGATTCAGGATACTGTCTGATGTCAGGAGACTGCCATATTCAATAATCGTTAATCTTATAGAAAAGTTTGGGAATATAAAAAGCATCCTGGATGCTAATGTAGACGAATTATCAGAAGTCGCTGGAATGGGGAAGGTAAGGGCCCGCTCTATATATGACCGTCTGAAGAAGTACTCAGAATATTATCTTTATAATGAACCATATAATAGAGGGGGCATATAAAAGCGAAAGGGAAGCCGTTTTTGTATAATATTTAAAGTATATAGCGGTCCTGAAAGTCAATAGAACTTATGAATGTAGCGATCATTACAGCAGCAGGCAAAGGTATCAGATTAAATAGCAATATCAGTAAGCAATTTCTGAATATATATGACAAGCCGATTCTTGCACATACTCTCTCAATATTTGAAAAATCCTCAAAAATAGATGCAATATATGTGTCGGTTCCCAGGGATTATATAGAATCCTGCAGGGAAGATATCATTGAAAAATATTCCTTTACCAAAGTCAGCAAACTTATAGTAGGGGGCAGTCACAGACAGGCATCTGTTTTTAATGCGATCGCAAGCATCCCGTCCAACACAGATATTGTTTTGATCCATGATGGAGTAAGACCCCTGGTGACATCTGATGAGGTGGAAACGACCATAAAAAAATTAATAAATGACAATAAAAAGGATCCGGTAGTAAAAGGTGTGATACTGGCGGCTCCTGCCAAGGAGACCATTAAAAAAATAAGCGGACATACTATTGATTCGACTATTCCGCGGGATACAGTATGGCATGCCCAGACTCCGCAGACTTTTTTTTACAGGGAAATAATAGAGGCACACCGGAAAGCGGCAGAAGAGGGTTTTATAGGCACAGATGACTCAAGCCTTATAGAGAGGATGGGATGGAAGGTAAATGTGGTCAGGGGAAGGCATGAAAATATAAAGATAACCACTCCGATAGATCTTTTCCTTGCAGAGCTTTTTATGCATAAGAATGGGAGACCTTAATAATAAGAAGTAAGAAACATGAGAATAATTGATCAAACAAAGAATTGTTTTGGTTATAGACTATATAAAAATAAAAGCAGGAAACTATAAAATAGATATTTATTTAAGGAAAGTGTTTGGCCTATGAGAGTTGGAATAGGATTTGACGTACATGCATATGCAGAAGGAAGAAAACTGATCCTGGGCGGTGTTGAAATAGAATATGATAAAGGATTGGCGGGCCATTCAGATGCTGATGTACTGATACATGCCATAATGGATGCGATACTTGGAGCCTGTAGCCTGGGGGATATTGGTATACATTTTCCGGATAGTGATATGAGATATAAGGATATATCAAGCCTTGCTCTTCTCGAAGAAGTCAGGAAAAAGATGTCGGGTGAAGGTTTTGATATAGAAAATATTGATACAATACTTATTCTTCAGCAGCCAAAGGTATTTAAATATTTTGAGGAGATGAAGGGAAACATCGCCGGTACCCTGAAAATTGATATTGCCAGGGTCAATCTGAAAGCAACCACAACCGAGCATCTTGGTTTTTGCGGCAGGGGAGAAGGAATCG
>CBDUUS010000057.1:0-6857 GCA_965370465.1 uncultured bacterium
TGCTATAAAACGGCAATTGACCATCTTAAAATAATTTCTAAATGGCCCTGCTGTAAAAATTTATTTGACAGCAATAGTGCCATGTATTATAGTTAGTCAAGTCTATCAATATATTACTAATCTATAATATAGAAAGGGTGGGAAAATAATATGAATAATCCAATCGATGTGCCGCAGGATTTTACCTTAAGTGAACTTAGAACGGAGGATGCAGCGCGGATAGAGACAATAGGAGGGGGAAATGCTGTGATCAGCCGAATGGCTGCAATGGGTTTTTCTCCAGGAGTAATAGTAAATATGGTGCATAACTATAAGAAGAGGCCCATTATTGTCAGTGTTCGTGATTCACGGATTGCATTAGCGCGAAGCGTAGCAGACAAAGTTTATTTAAGGAGGGCAGAAAATTGAGTATAACAAAAAATACAAGTTCTGGAACAATACTTGAAAAAGATAAGCAAACTTACTCCGGGTCCGGGCAGCAGCTTATAACTGTGGCTATTGCCGGGCAGCCAAATGTGGGAAAATCTACAGTCTTTAACAGACTGACAGGCCTCAGGCAGCATGTTGGCAACTGGCCGGGAAAAACAGTTGAGTGCAAGAAAGGAAAATTTAATTATAATGGAGGGATTTACCGGATGGTAGATCTTCCCGGTAATTACAGTCTTACCGCTAATTCACCCGAAGAAGTTATTGCTCGTGATTTTATTATCAAAGAACGACCTGATGTAGTTGTAGTCGTTATAAATGCCGCAGCTTTGGAACGTAATCTGTATCTGGTATCGGAAATTATGTCATTGAAGGTACCTCTTGTAATTGCATTAAATATGATTGATGTGGCAGAAGAAGAAGGAATAAAGGTTGATGCTAAAGCATTGGAATCAGCCATGGGTGTAAAAGTAGTACCCATGGTAGCCTCAAAAAATAAAGGGATCGATGAACTTAAGCAAGCCATTAATGAGGTTTCCTGTGCGGCAGATGGCCATGAACCCAATTTACCGGAGAGAAGCATTGACCATAGAGAGATGTTAACACGGGTAAGGGCTCAAATTACAGGAAATATTCCTGTATCATATTCGGAGGATTGGGTGGCCCTAAAACTTATTGAAGGTGACAGAATAATTACCGGGATGATGAAAAAGCAGCTTAGCGAATCTAAATGGAAAATGCTGCAAAATATTTTAAGTGATAGTGAAAATATTGCACTTGGAATAGCAGACAGCCGATACAAATGGATAGGGAACATAGCCAGATCTGCCGTTAAACGTTCTGAAAAGAGCCAGATTAACCGCACTGCAAGAATAGACAGGCATACCACGCACCCGGTGCGCGGCATATTAATCATGCTGGGCGTACTGATAGGTATGATTGTTGTGGGGATGGGCATAGGAATGCCAGTAGCAATGGGCCTCATGAATGCGGCCCACTCTGCACAGGCAGCTGTAGCATCATTACTTATAAATTCTCCTGCCTGGATATCAGGTCTTGTGGTAGATGGGATCATCTTTGCTATCGGGGTACTACTTGCAATTCTGGTATTTTTAATTGGATACTTTGCGATGTATGCTGTTCTGGAAGACATAGGGTATATGTCCAGAGTAGCTTATATGATGGATAACTTTATGCGAAGGATCGGTCTCCATGGAAAATCATTTTTACCGATGTTTACGGGTTTTGCCTGTAATATACCAGCTGTTATTGGCACAAGGGTAGTTGAAACGGAAAGATCGCGTTTGATGACAGTACTGCTTGCACCATTTATACCCTGTCCGGCACAGATAATGATAACTGCATTTCTTGCTTCAATTTTCTTTGGAGCAGCAGCGCCAGTAGTTGTTATAGCCCTGATATTGCTAAACTTTATAGTGCTTGGACTTTCAGGGAAAATGCTAAACAGGGCATTGCCTGATCGTGAACAGATGAGGATGATAATGGAACTGCCATTGTATCACCGGCCAAATTTAAGGACAGTCGGGACCCAGGTGTGGCAGCGCATAAAACAGTTTATTATAAAAGTAGGGCCAGTAGTGTTAATTACTGTAATAATAGTCTGGGCACTGGCATATTTTCCTAATGGTAATATCCAGACAAGTTTTATTGCAAGATTTGGACGAGGTATAGCTCCTTTTGGAAACTTAATGGGCCTGAAATGGGAAATGATCGTTGCTCTGCTTGTCTCTTTTGTATCCAGAGAAGGAATAATTGTTACCATGGGCATGCTTCTTGGCGCTACAGAGGAGGGGCTGGTATCTACTCTTGGTACAATGATGGTTCCTGCATCAGCGCTTAGTTTCATGGTTACTCAGATGTTATTTATGCCCTGTGTTGGTACATTAGGCGCAATGGTTGAAGAATCCAGGTCATGGAAATGGCCCCTATTTTCTTTAGCCTACTTTTTGGTAGTTTCTTTCGGTATGGGTATTTTAGTTTATCAGGTTGCCAGATTCATATTATAATATAGACAGGTGGTTTTTGTATTAAGGAAATTATATTTTGTCATAGCAGGAAGGGCAAATTGATGTTAGGGGAACTCTTACAGATGATTGCGGAAGGCGAAGTCAGCATGTATTCTTCTATAGCGCACAGGCTGAATATAAGCGAAGGTTTACTGGAAGGAATGCTGGATCATCTAAAGCATGCTGGCTACATTTCACAGGCAAATAATGAATGCTCAGGCAGGGGGTGTGCAATCTCCTGTAAAACTTGCCCGGCACCTAATATTAAATCTACCGGTTCAGGAATCCGTACATGGGTTCTGACTGATAAAGGTATGAAGGCAGTAAACACAAATAAAAATTATGGCAAACAAAAAATTTAAACACAATATTAATTGGAAAGAAACCCGGGACAAGATGCGGGCGGAAAGGATGAGACCGCTAAAAATAAAATATGACCCATTATTTAAGGAAAAATCTTTTAAGGATTACTCCGAAAGGGCTAAATCTAATAATTATGAATATGGCAGGAATATTGTAAACAGTTTAAATGATATTCTGAGTGAGAGTTTTAAAGTTTTAGAAATCGGGCCAGGTCCCGGCACATTGACTATTCCATTGGCAGGGAAAGTCAAAAAGATATTGGCAATAGAATCTTCAAAAAGAGCTGCAAGTTATCTGATTAAAGATATAGAAGAAAAGCAGATAAAAAATATTGAGGTAATAAATAAAGATTGGGAAAGAGTTGATGATAAAAAAATCAAAGATAGCTTTGGCCTGGTCGTATGTTCTCATTTTCTATGGCAGGTAAAAGACATAGAAAGACATTTGGAGAGGATGGAGGATGCATCAAACAAATACTGTGCGGTAATACAGCCGGCAGGAAGAGATAATTTAGTAAAAGAGATATGGATAAAAGTAACAGGTAAAGATTATACGGGCCAGTTTGAACCGGATGCTGATTATTTTGCATATCTTATCCTCCGCTCATGGGGAAGATTGATCAATGTGAGAATAATACAATATAGCACCGAAAGAGATCTGGAGCAGATGACAAGATATACGGCAAGTTTTATAGGCAGGTTTATAGAAGTTGATAATAATATTAAAAAAATAATTGAGAGATACATTGTTAACAGGCTAAAAGATGGGATGTATAAAGAGACATCCTCAGCGGTAGTCATGTGGTGGGAGTTAAAGAAGTAAAAATTATGATACGTAATAAACATTATAATTTATTTAACAGTAAAAGCTGATGAAGGATCATTGATGGAACAGTCTGTAGAGGAATACGGAGAATATAAAAAAAAGGTTAAATAAGTTTAGCTAAAACTGCTTTATAAAGACGAATACTTTGTGTAAGCAGAGGATATCAGGCAAGATGGCGGTAGAAAAAGAAAGAGAGAAGGTGATATATATGAAGATTGCAATTCCCACAGATAATAAAACCACTATGAGCGAGCATTTTGGCGGTGCCCCTTATTTTATGGTGGTTACAGTAGAAAATAAAAAGATAGGGAGAAAAGAAACAAGGGAGAAACCATCCCATAAGGACTTTGCCGGTAGTGAAACACACCCTCAACTTAATAGGAACGGAAAACACGGTTTTGGCTCTCTGGCATCAGACAGGCATAAAGAAATCTATGATGTAATAAATGATTGCGAAGTCCTGATAGCGGGAAGGATGGGTTTTGGAGCATACGATGATATTAGAAGCTATGGAATGAAAGTTATTGTTTCTGATGTAGAGGATATTGAGGAAGCTGTCTCTAATTACATAGAGGGTAATTTGCTCCACAAAGAAGACCGTATATGCTGACCAGGAAAATCATAATAGCTGCGAGTATGAGCAGGCTGTAGAAACAATAAGAAAATACCGCCATATTGCCTGATAAGATCTTTTTTTAAATTATTTTTTTTGTTTGTCTTAGCGGTGCATATATCAAACTAAAAGGAGAAAGAGAGCTGATCTTAATTAAAAGCAATTACTTACCTGCAAGATAAGTATAAGAAGTAATTGAATGCTTAAGAATAATATCCTCTTACTCCTGGTAATCATAATACGAGAAGTAAGTTTACATAATATATTTGCTGTTTATAAAAGAAAAAAGAGGAGAAAATACCATGAAGAAGTTACCAGAAATAGATATCAGTTTTGGAGAGCTTTACAAGATACTCATTGCACCAATTAAACAAAAGCTGCTGCTCACCGGTATTGAGCTTGGAGTTTTTACTCAGTTATCTAAACAAAAATCAGCAGAGACAATAGCAAAGGATATTGGCACTCATCCAGAAAACACAGGATTGTTCCTGGATGGTCTGACGGCGTGCGGCCTGCTTGAGAAAAAGAAAGGTATGTATCAGAACACACCCATTTCGCAGACTTTTCTCGTGGAAGGAAGTCCTGCATACCTGGGACAGTTTTTCACTCTTACAGTTAAAATGTGGTTTGCTGGTATCAATAACCTAACAGAGCTGGTCAGGGAAGGTCCATCACCTTCTCCAGAGGTAGATATGGGCTCTGAGGAAGTATGGGCGCAGTTCGCAATTTCTATGGCTAACAGTGAGCGGGCAGGGGCGGCACAACAGGCAGCTAAGATCGTATTAGATCTGCCAGAGTTTAAGTCATTTAAAAAGATGCTGGATCTTGGCGGCGGTCCGGGGCTAATTGGAATTGCCATAGTAGCTGCCCATCCTGCCATGAAAGGTATAATATTTGATAAGCCAGCAATGGTCAGGGTAGCTGAGACCTTCATAAAAGAGTATGAGATGGAAGATCGGATGGAGGTGCTGGGCGGTGACTATCTGCAGGATTCTATAGGCGAGGGGTACGATCTTATCTGGGCGTCTGCAACACTCAACTTCGGCAAAGACGACATGAAATCATTTATGAAGAAAATATATAATGCACTTAATCCAGGCGGCGTATTTATCAGTTATCAGGATGGTCTGACCAATGAGCGGACAAAGCCTGATATTATGGTGCTGGGCTGGCTGCCTACAGCAATTATGGGCCAGGATGCAGAGCTTGATCAGGGTTTTGTTGCTGATTCAATACTTCAGGCAGGATTTAAGTCAGTCCAAAGCCGTACACTGAGCACAGGCTGGGGTCCAATGGATATGGACATTGGCCGGAAGTAAGTAAATGGTTTAGAGGTATGAGAATATAGCTTCTGTTCCTATTATTGGTTTAATTATTTGCTTTTCTGGAGCTATTGTATTTCTTTCTACTTTACTGAGGATGATTGTAGATAAAAGGGGAGGAAAAAAGGAGACGGAGAAAAATTAAATGAAAGAAAGAATAGTAAAAATAGTCTCAATTGCATTAATGATGGTTATAATGCTGATGCTGGTGCCGGGATGCAAGGAAGGTATATGCAAAGAGGAACATGATAAAGTAGTAGATGAGCAGGATGTGTCTAAAGATGAAGTAGCAAAAACAGAAGATGAACCCGCTGGCGACCAGGCTTTTTTTGTGAAGATATTTCTACTTTTAAGGAGCAAGAGCTGGTGTCTTAAAAGAGCGGACAAAGATGATTATTATTAATCAAATTATTAAAATATAATTGGAGGCAAGGGTTATGGGGCTGATGGAAAATATGTTGAAACAATGTAGAAAACCAACAGGAAAGTTTGGCAGATTTGTGGCCAGATCAATGAACCATGGCAGCCATAGTAAAGTTACCCGGTGGGGATTGAGCCACATATCAATAAATAAGGATGACATAATTCTTGATACAGGCTGTGGCGGCGGTAAAACGGTCAATACTCTCGCTAAAACAGCAATAGAAGGAAAAGTATATGGCATTGATTACTCAGAGGTTTGCGTGAATGTAGCCAGTAAAGTAAATAAGAAGCTTATTGATGCAGGCAGGGTTGAAATAATGCATGCTTCTGTGGAATCTTTGCCTTTTCCCGATGGTTTATTTGATCTGGTTACAGCTGTAGAGACTTATTATTTCTGGCCGGATCTGGTAAGCAATCTTAAGGAAATACGCCGTGTACTAAAACCCGGAGGTACCGTAATTCTTATTAATGAGGGCTACAGACATGATAAGTTTGCAAAAAGGAATACGAAGTTTGCAACGATAGGTAAATTTACTTTCCATCTGCCCGGGGAGTTTAGAGAATTCTTAAAAGATGCTGGTTATTTTCCAATACAAATTGAGGTATTTGAAAGCAATAATTGGATTGCCGCTATTGGGAAAAAGGCATAAATATAGATTCAGATAATGATAGCAAAAGCTTAATAGACTTCATACTAACCATATTTATAAAAAGCAGGCTTTAAAATCTCTTGACAACTAAAGGTATTTTATTCTATAATATATCACTAAATGTTAGTAATATCTAACATTGATGTATATGTATAACAATAAATATTAGAATATGGAAAGAAATAAACTGGAGGGAGTTGTAAAAACC
>CBDUUS010000058.1:0-6830 GCA_965370465.1 uncultured bacterium
CCAGATCGTTATCTTCCGGATAAGCTCAACGGGCTGACCCCACATCGGATCCTGCCTGTGGGTATGTCCCGGCAGCACTTCGCCGTAAGGTTCGTTTTTATAAATTATATTAGTATAGCCTGCCTCGATAAGTATATGATTGGCTTCTTCTATCGGCATAAGGGCGACCATCGGCATGATATGTATTGCATCTTCCGGAATAGGCATCTGCTCCACAGGCTCCTGACCATATCTGTATTCCTTCATCTCGATTAGTTCCGGCGGTGTAAAGCGATTTGGCAGCATATACTGGCCAGTCTCATGATTCATAACTACCTGGACATTTATAATATCCTCCCCGGGCCTTACAAAATTTTCAATAGGGAGGTCAGCAGTGGCTTCCTTCATAAATAGATTCCATATCATTGCAGGATGCGCCCCGCCCTGCACCCTCATGTCATGTATATAGGTCATCTTTACATTTGCCTCGGGATAACCCATCCACACACATGCTGCCAGATTGGTGGTAAATCCTGTAAACCATGCATTTTCTGCTTCATCTGTGGTACCTGTCTTTCCGGCGCAGGGCCTGTCATCCAGCCTTGCTCTTGTGCC
Source organism: uncultured bacterium (assembly GCA_965370465.1). Lineage (GTDB taxonomy): Bacteria > Actinomycetota > Humimicrobiia > Humimicrobiales > Humimicrobiaceae > M55B120. Next base: position 595 of record CBDUUS010000058.1, read on the forward strand.
TGTACCCCTTAGCATCACCTGCTGCATTATTTCTATTGCCCTGAAAGCATTTATGGATGATATCACCCTGCTGCTTTCCGGCTGGTGTTCTTCCATGATGAGGCCGTCTTTGTCTATCACCTTAAGTATGGCCACAGGTTCATTTTTTATCCCATAATTTGCAAGGGTAGCAAATGCAGTACAGACTTCAAGCGGCGATACTCCTATAGTGAGCCCTCCCAGACCGATTGCAGGATAGGGATTAAGCTTTGTTTCTATCCCCATGTCCATCGCTATTTTTGCAATACCATAGGCTCCTATCCGCATAATAAGCTGTGAATATACCACATTTATGGATTTGACAGTCGCTTCAAATATGGGCATCTCATTTATCTCATAATTTTCATTAGTGTAGTTGCCTACTTCCCATGGTGCGCTTCCGAAAATATCAAACATCACGGTACCATTGGGATTGAAGGTCATCCGCGGAGTGATGCCCTGTTCAAGGGCAGAAAGAAGCGCAAAAACCTTGAAAGTCGAGCCGGGCTGGCGCTTTGCCTGGGTGGCCAGATTAAATTTCATATCGGAAAAGTCACTTCCTCCTACAAGTGCCTTTATATATCCATTTGCCGGGTCCATTGCAATAAGGGCTGCAGAGGGATCCTCCGGGTCAGGCAGGATCTCCTTTATGGCATTTTCTGCGTATATCTGCATCTTCGGATCAAGGGTAGTATATATTTCAAAACCCCCCTTAAATACTCTTGCCACGCCATAGTTGGCGATAAGCTCCTGTTTTACATGCTCTACAAAGTAGAGAGCAAATCCTTTTTCAGTCTCTTCCCTTGGTCTCTGGGTGATTATGGGAAGTTTTATAGTTTTCTCGTATTCTTCCTGATCTATATATCCAAGCCTGAGCATATTTGACAGGACAAGGTTTCTCCTGTCCATTGCTGCCCTTTCATCAATATATGGGGAATGAAGATATGTCTGCAGCATTCCTGCTATCATGGCGCATTCAGAAACACTCAAATATTCGACTTCCTTATTGAAATATATTTTTGCTGCAGCCTGGACTCCATAAGCTCCTTCACCAAGGTATACAGTATTTAGATACATCTCCAGTATCTCATCTTTTGAATATATTTGTTCCAGCTGATAGGAAAGGACGATTTCCTTTATTTTTCTCTCATAGGTTATTTCGTATTTCTCTTCTGGCATATATACATTTTTTATATAACCCTGAGTAATAGTGGTGGCCCCCTGCTCGACATCCCCGGATACAATATTTATAATCAGCGAACGTATGATCCCTTCGAGGTCAAAGCCCCGATGCTGATAGAACCTTTCATCTTCTATTGCCAGCACAGCATTTATAAGGTTTCTGGGTACCTGCTCAAGAGTTACCAGTTCGCGGTTCTGTTCGCCATGGAAGGTGGCGATAAGGGTTCCATCAGCTGCATATATCTTTGAGGTAAGGGCAGCCTCAGCAGGTGAAAAATCTTCTATCCGGGGCAGATCATCCATAAACTGGTTTATAGTCTGGAAAACAAAAAGCGCAAGGCCTGAAAATACGACTATAAAGAAGAAGTTTACTGCAGCAAGCAGGGCAATGATGCCCATAATTACCTTAAATAATCTTCCTCTCTTTTTTAAATGTTTTTTTCTTAGTCCTGACATCGATCCATCTGATTAGAGATTAAAAATAATAAAATACTAACTGTCTGTTCAAATGATAAATCTTACCAAATTTTTTAAAAATATTGTATAGAAAAACTGTAATGGGGAAAGAAAAAGTATGGAAAATATTCCGGGTTCTTTAATTTGAAAGCAGATGATCCAAATATAATCAGAAGCCTTATTGATAAAGACAGATAAAAAATATAATATTTTAAAAAAGGAAAGAGGGTCCCATGATAAGAAAATCAAAGATGATCTATCAAATCATAGCTGTTTTGCTGTGCGGCATATCTCTGGTATTTCTACCTGCCTGCAAAGCCAGTATGCCCGAACGGATCATTGAAACTGTAGTTGTGACAGTGGTTGAGACTATAGTTGTGACAGTGGAAGTCGAAAAAGTCTCTCTATATTCTTTTGAGGTATTAAAAGAAATGGCAAGGACAGGCAATTATATAGGAGATCCCGCCTCAGGGCACGGTCTTGCTTTTGCAAATATTAATGGGTCCCTGCCCTATTGCAAGCTTATCGGAGAAAGCATCCGGAAGGAGTGGGAACTTGCAGGAGGCCTGGATGATGATCTATTAATACTGGATAATATGGCGGACCCGGATAGGGCGCTTGATAATGCTAAAATCGTATATGAGAAAAGACCCGGGGTATTTTTACAGTTTCAGATGGATGCTCATATTAATGCACTGATCGGAAAAGAGGCAGCTGAGAAAGGCATATATATTATTGCAGTAGAAGTTCCCGTACCCGGCTTCCCCCTGATGGGGATAGATAATTATGGTGCGGCCCTCCTTGCTGGAGATTGGGCAATTGAGAAGGCCATGGCTTCTTATGGCGGATGGGAGAATATCGACAGGATCATCTATCTTAATTCTTCAGGTACCGGGGACGGGGCCAAACTGCGGATATCTGGTTCAAAGGATGCAATTATCCAGAGTTTTGGAAATGATGGTGATGATACGGTCCCTGATTCGAAGGCTGTGATGCTTGACGGAGTCATTACGGCAGATGCCGGGGAATATTCAATCATCAGCTTTTTAAATGATCATCCTGAAGATGAGAATGTAATCGTATTCTGTCTCAATGATGGTGTTGCTGAAGGAGTCTATGATGGGGCGGAAAAACTGGGAAGATGGGATCCTGCAAGCTGGCTTATTGTCTCACATGGGCTTGATGACAGGGGAAAAGAGCTTATAAGGTCCGGTATCATAGATGGCGGTATTGCATATTTTCCTGAGAGGTATGGCGAATACCTTGTACCGGCTGCGCTGGCTCATATATATGGAAATCCGGTCCCGGCATATATATTTATGGAAAATATTGTAATTACAGCAGATAATATAGATGAGTATTATCCCGGCCGGCTTCATCAATAAAAAGTTTAAGGGTTTTTATGGATATAAATAAAGGTGCAATTTTTATTGGTAATATTCTTTTATTATTATGTTAAAATTAAGTACTGATGGAAATTATCAAATACTGGATCAACCGGTGCATCTAAATGACAAACCGGTCCATGGTTCTGGTAAAATATATAAGGATGGAAAGGAAAATTAATGGTAAACATAAAAAACATCCGCAGATCGATCTGTGAGATAGGAAAAATACTCTATGACAGAGAACTAACCGATTCTTCCGGAGGGAATATATCGATAAGGGATGGAGACAAAGTATATATAAATCCAAGAAGGACCGGCCACGATAAGCAGTGGCAGCTTGAAGAGGATGACATAATAGTCACGGACCTCTGCAAGGTCCCCCTTATAGGAGATATTGATGCAATATCAAGGGAAGCGGCCACCCATTACTTTATATATCACAACTTTCCAGATATCGGAGCTGTCATACACGGCCACCCTATCTTTATAATGACATTTGGTGCGGCTCACATGGACCTGCCTGCAGTATCTGAAGGCACCCGTGCGGTACTTGGCGAGCAACCCATAACAAATACGCCCGAGGTCCTGCCAGGCTCTACAGAACAGGCAGAAGAAGTGGTAAAGAATTTCCAGAAAAGAAGAGAGATAGAATCCGGAGCTCCCCTTATTTGCGGACTTCCTTATCATGGCACATTTGCAGCCGGGAGTACGATAAATGATGCATTTATGTATACAGAAGTAGCCAATAACTGCGCAAAGATACTTGTCTACCGCCAGACCATGTTCGGTAATGACCCTAAAGCAGACTTTTCCATCCACAGAAGGTTTTCAAAGGAGGAAATAGCATCCATAGAGACTTCAAAGGATGTATGCAGTCCCGGCTTTGTATACAGGGATGCTTTTGGCAATGAGACAAAATATGGCAGTATTGGAAAAGATGACCAAAAGGAAACGATCAAGAAGATCACTGAAGAGGTCCTGAAAAAGCTGCAGGCAAAAAAATAGCGAGCCAGGTGTCCATTACAGATAAATCATAGGACTTAATATATTTAATTAGTCATATATAAATTTATTGGAGCACGCCAGGAAGGATATTTTTTAAATGAGCAAAAAGAATTATTTGATCTTTGATTTTGGAGCCAGCAATGGAAGGGCCGCTGTAGCGGGTTTTAACGGTTCAGGTTTTGATATGGAAGTGACGCACCGGTTTGAAAACCGGCCCGTATTTGCCGGAGGGACTCTTTACTGGGATTTTTTAAGGCTCTTTTCAGAATTAAAAATAGGGATACAGGCCTCAAAGAGGAAGTTTGCCAATATAAGGTCGCTTGGAATAGATACCTGGGGCGCTGATTTCGGGCTTCTTGATAAAAATGGAAAGCTGATCTCAAATCCTGTAAATTACAGGGATGAACAGAGCATAAAGGATTCTGAGAGTCTCTTTAAGATAATCGAAGACAGGGAGCTCTTTGAGCTTACAGGTGCGTGGACCAACCCTATTTTTGATCTTTTTCGGCTGTATTCATTAAAAATAAACAATTCTACAGCTATGAGCAATGCAAAAACATATTTGTCCATAGGTGATCTTTTTAATTATTTTCTAACAGGAAATATATTTAATGAGTTTACAAGATTTACCACAACTGTGCTGTATAACCAGAAAGCAAAAAAGGTCGAAAACAGCATCTTTGAAAGGCTTGGATTGCCGAAGGAGATCTTCCCGGATTATATTTATCCGGGCCAGAAAGTAGGGGATATTTCCAGTGAAGCAGCCAGGGAGCTTGAAATGGACCCATTTCCGGTAATAGCCCCGGCCATACATGATACTGCATCTGCGGTAGCAGGAATACCGGTAGTCGATAAAAATACAAAGTGGGCGTTCATGAGCATAGGTACATGGGCATGTCTTGGAATCGAAAATAAAGAGGTCCTTATTAGTGATGATATATATGATTCAGTATTTTCTAATGAAGCCGGAGTAGAAGATACTAATATATTTGTAAAAAATATAAACGGGCTCTGGGTCATACAGAAGTGCCGGGAGAGATGGTTAAAGGAAAAGGAAATATCCTGGGACGGGATCGTAGCGCTATCGAAGGATGCTGCTCCGTTTGCTTCATTTATTGATGTGGACCAGAGCCAATTCGCAGGACTCCAGGCTGATATGCCGGAAGTCATTAGAGATTACTGCCGGGATACCGGCCAGAAAAAGCCGGGCTCCATAGGTGAGATATCAAGATGTGTATATGAGAGCCTTTCCCTCAAGTTCAGGCATTATTTTAAACTTCTGGAGAGATTCAGCGGACAAAAGCTGGAGCTGCTCCATCTCGTAGGGGGAGGGACACAGAACAGGCTGCTGTGCCAGTGGATCTCTAATGCTACGGGGAAACATGTCATTGCGGGACCGACTGAGACTACAGCTGTCGGCAATCTCCTGATGCAGCTTAAAGCTGATGGCGAGATAAGCAGCATAGAAGAAGGCAGGAGACTGAGCCGCGCTTCTTCAGAGATATATGAATATAGTCCCAAAGATACAGCAAAATGGGATGAAGCATATAATAGATTTATAAATATAATCGGTAAAAAATAAGTCCGCAGCTTATAGCATGGAAGGTAAAGGGGATCTAATGGGAGACAGGGCCAGAAATATTCTGGTAGGAGGCGCCTGGAAAATGAATAAGGACCTTGATCGAAGCATGGCCTATGCCAGGGAGCTGAATGAATTCTGTCTTGAGAATATAGAAACCGGTGATAATGTAGAAGTATTTTTCCTGCCGACCTTTCTTCCGCTATATCATATGCGCGATATAGTGACCTCGCCCGGATTAAAATATGGGGCCCAGGACTGCTGCTGGGAAGATGAAGGCGCCTTTACCGGGGAAGTAAGCCCGGCTCATCTTAAAGATGCCGGATGTTCCTATGTAGAGCTCGGCCATGCTGAGAGGAGAAGAATATTTGGTGAAGATGACGGAATGCTAAATAAAAAAGTAATTGCAGCTATTAGAAATGGCCTCAGGCCCATTCTCTGCATAGGGGAAAAGGAAAAAAAGAATAATACTGGCGGTATTGACATATATGATTTTCTTAAGAATCAGCTGCTGACTGGCCTTAAAGGAGTAGATCACGGCGATCTTGAAAGGGCGATCATCGCATATGAACCGGTCTGGGCACTAGGCGCGAAAGATTCGGCCCCGC
>CBDUUS010000059.1:0-6817 GCA_965370465.1 uncultured bacterium
ATACAGGAATTTGAAGAAGTAAAAGAAAATATATCTGCCTATCTGTCCAATCAGTATAAAGTAGAAAAATGGGAAGAATTTATAATGAAGCTCATAGAAGATGCTGATATACAATATCTTTCGGAAAATGAAGGCAGCTTAAATGATATAGGCAGTGAAGCAGAAGATGAAAGCGGGGAAGAGTCTTCCGGGGAAGAAGATGATGCACTCCTTGATGATGAAAGCATTGAAGATTATCTTGATGAAAACAAATAATTGAAAGCCTTTGATATGGACTTTGATCTGAATTCACCCGACCTAAAACTTCTTGATAGGATAGAACAGGCGGATGAATTATTTAAAATCCTTTTGGATATAATGAAGAGATTGCGCTCTGATAAAGGCTGTCTATGGGACAGGGAGCAGGATCACAAGTCGCTTAAAAAAAACCTGATAGAAGAGACCTATGAGACTGTAGAAGCAATTGAAAGCGGGGACCCCGAAAATCTTACCGAAGAGCTGGGAGATCTATTATTACAGGTAGTGTTCCATGGCCAGATAGCTGATGATGAGGGCACATTTAATGCATCCGATATAATAAGGACAATAATAAAAAAGCTTCTAAGAAGGCACCCTCATGTTTTTAGCGGCGCCAGAGCCGGCAGCAGCATGGAAATACTGGCAAAATGGGAGGATATCAAAAAAGAAGAGAGAAAAAACAGTAAAAAAGATGGAGACTCGATTTTCAGCGGGATACCAGGATCGCTGCCTTCCCTTCATTATGCATATGAGATTCAGAATAGAGCATCCCGCCTTGGATTTGACTGGGACGATCCGGCAGATGTATATAAAAAAATAATCGAAGAACTTGGGGAATTAAAAAAGGAAGCTGATGAGGATAATATGAAAGCAGCATCAGCAGAGCTGGGCGATCTTCTCTTTTCAATTGTTAATTATGGAAGGCATCTCGGAATAGATATAGAGAAGAGCCTTAAGGATACGGGCAGGAGATTTATTGAGAGATTTAAGCTTATGGAAAAAATAGCGGAAGAGAAGGATCTGGATTTTAGCAGTCTGCCCCTCAGGGAAAAGGACATACTCTGGGAAATGGCAAAAAAGAAGATCTCATCATGAGAAAGACAAAAATAATCTGCACAATAGGCCCATCGAGCGATAGTGAGGAAATGCTGGAGAAAATGATCCTGTCAGGAATGGATATTGCAAGGATCAATGCTTCACATTCTGATGAAATGGAGGTCACAACTCTCGTAAAAAGAATAAGAAAGATCTCCAAAAGGACCGGGAAAAATACAGCAATAATACTTGACCTTCAGGGACCAAAAATAAGGATAGGAAAACTTGCCCGGGATATAGATCTCAAAAACGGCCAGAATATAATACTTTATACCGGTGGAATAAAAAGCAATAATAGATCCGGCAGCGAGCCGATGATCCAGGTGGCATATAGCAGATTTGTAGATGATATAAATACAGGCGGAACGATATTTATAGATGACGGGCTCATTGAATGTAAAGTCTTGAGGATCAATAGAAAAAATAACAATGTTTTTTGCAGGGTGATCATTGGGGGGACCTTATCTTCACATAAGGGAATAAACCTTCCCGGTACTTCAGTCAGCATAAACTCTATTACCAGAAAAGATATTGAGTTTTTAAAGCTGGGATTGGATCTGGGAGTAGATTTTATAGCCCAGTCATTTGTAAGAAGTAGGGGTGATGTAGAAAGAATAAGGAAAGTCATCAAAAAAGCAGGAAATCCTGCAAAGATAATATCCAAGATAGAAAAGCATGAAGCAGTAGATTCATTTGAGAAGATACTGGAGATATCCGATGCCATCATGGTCGCAAGAGGTGATCTGGGAATCGAGATAGATGCAGAGGAAGTGCCCGCGGTCCAGAAGCATATAATAAAGAGATCAAATCTTGAAGGAATACCGGTAATAACTGCGACCCAGATGTTAAATTCAATGATAGACAAGCCAAGACCCACAAGAGCTGAAGTAAGCGATGTAGCAAATGCTATTCTTGATGGTTCTGATGCAGTGATGCTTTCCGGGGAAACTGCGATAGGAAGCTATCCTTTGAAGTCTCTGGAGATGATGGTACGCATTATCATAGAGACTGAAAAAAACCTTGATTATGATCTGATCTACCGGAATAATGTAATATTAAGAAAAAAACTTGGCATTCCCCACAATACAATAACAGAGGCGATAAGCTTTGCAGCCTGCGAGGTCGCCCGCATACTGGATGCAGAGGCAATAATATCTTCTACTGAATCCGGGTTTACTGCGAGGCAGGTATCAAAAAACAGGCCGAGGAGTATGATCATAGGGACAAGTCCCAATCAGCACATAGTAAGGCAGCTTATGTTGAGCTGGGGAGTGATACCGTTAAAGACAGTTTCCTCAAAGAATATAGACAGCATGATAGAAGAAGACATAAAGATCTCATTGGAGAAGGGATATATACAAAAGGGCAACCGGGTAGTCGTCACTGCCGGAGTACTGGTAAATGAACCCGGAAGCACGAATCTTATTAATGTCAGGGAGGTATAGGATAAGTTATTCTTCAGTAAATCTTAGTTTTTTTAATTGTTTGTTTTTACCTATCAGTATAAGGATATCGTCTTTTGCAAAGCGGTAGTTTACATCAGGTGGAGCTATTATCTCATCTTTCCCATTTTTTATACTTATTATTGTGACCCCATATTTATGTCTTAAATTAAGTTCGATAAGATTTTTACCCACTAAAAAATCTGGCGCAGATATTTCTATAATGCTTATATCCGGACTTACTTCGAGGAAATCAAGCATATTAGAGCTTATAAGGCTTCTTGCGACTTTTTCACCCATATCCTTTTCAGGATATACAATAGTATCCGCCCCTACTTTAGATAAGACTCTGCCCTGAGTTTTGGTGCTGGCTTTAGCGATGATCTTTTTAGCGCCCTTTTCCTTTAATATCAGCGTGACAAGTATGGAGTTTTGTATGTATTTTTCACCTATGCATACAATTACTGCTTCATAATCAGATACGCCCATCGTATCCAGAATATCAGTATCAGTAGCATCGCATTTTATTACATCTGTGATCTCCTCCGAAACGCGCTGGATACGTTTCTCTGATATATCAATACCTACTACGCTGTGGCCCTCTTCCGAAAGGGTATGGGCCACGCTTGTTCCGAATCTTCCCAGTCCTATTACTAAAAATTGTTTTTTCATAATAAATCATTCCTGCTTTGTAAAAATTATATTATCCAATAGTGATCGTATCTTCAGGGTAAGTCATTTTATTTACTGAGCTTCTGATAGCTATTGCAACAGATAATGTGATAATACCAATTCTACCAATAAACATACTCAGTATCAATATTATCTTGCTGGGAAGCGAGAGAGATCCTGTTATTCCTGTAGAGAGCCCGACAGTTCCAAAAGCTGAAATAGATTCGAACACAGCATCTTTGAGGGAACATTTTTCAAAGATAAGTATGCCGATAGTCGAGAATATTATAATGACTATTGCTGTAAGGGTAAGGGTCAATGCCCTGTATATGGCACTGTCGGGAAGCCTTCTTTTAAGCAGATTTACTCCGCTTCTTCCCCTGATGGAACTTAAGCTTGCCGCTGTAACAGTAACAAAGGTTGTTGTCTTTATTCCGCCTCCGGTACCTCCCGGAGATGCGCCTATAAACATCAATAACAATAGCAGAAACAGAGTCGAAGGATTCAATGCGGATATTCTGATAGTATTAAATCCGGCGGTCCTGGCAGTCACTGATTGAAAAAGGCTTGAAAATATCTTCACATACAGGGGTTTGTCTCCAATTGAAAGAGGGTTATTAAATTCCATCAGGAAAAAGATCGCTGCACCTGCAAAGATCAGAAAAACCGAAGAATAAAGAACGACCCTTGCATGCAGTGAAAAATGTCTTACCCTTCTGTATGTGATTATCTCTGATATTACTGGAAAACCTATTCCTCCGAGGAAAATAAGTATCATAAAAAGCAGATTAAGAGGGATATCTCCTGCAAAGGTTTCCAGACTGTTTGAATAGAGAGAAAATCCTGCATTATTGAATGCACTTATGGTATGAAAAAGACCTGAACTCATAGCACCAGACAATGTATAGAAATACTTAAAGTAGAATATCGCTGACATTATTAGAAAACCGATAAATTCGATGGAAAAAGTTATTCCGGCTATCAGCATAAAAAATTTTCCGGTACTGAAATGATGCTTGGAACCAAAACTTGAATGAAGATAAAACTTATCCCTTACCCGGATCTTTCTTCCAAGCATCAAACCGAATATGGAACCGATGGTCATTATACCCAGACCGCCTATTTGTATAAAAAGAAGTATTACTATCTTTCCAAGTTCGCTGAAATAAGCTGATGTATCCTGAACCACCAGGCCAGTGACGCATATTGCGGATGTGGAAGTAAAAAGGGCATCAATATAGGAAATATCTTCACTCTGTGTCATATGGGGCAGGGAAAGTATAATGGAGCCGATCAGTATTACAGCCGCAAAACCAATAAACACCTGCTTTGCAATTGATTTTTGTGTTTTAGATGAAAATAAGGGAATGTCTTTCATGACATCATCTTTTGTTTAATAAGATAATTATTATATTTTATTGTTAATATTCAATACTTCTAATATATTATTAAATATAAACTGTTATTTTAATAAAATTAATTACTAAATACAATGATATATTTATGGATATATTTATGGATAACGGGATTTATATGATCTTAGTATAGCTACAGTACGCTTCAACGGACCCTCATTGGCACAATATCAATGTATTGTGATATACTTATAATAGTTTTTGGATAGAAATATAGCAAGTAATACAAATACAATAGGTGCAGGATCGTATAGATCTTTTATTGTTCGATTGTATCAATACATAGCAAGAGTCCAAATATGACAAATAAATTTAAAGTAATAGGCGGCTTATCGAGAAAAGCGAGATTTAATATAACTATTGTTATTATTCTTCTTTTTATAATAATAATTGTTTTCGCTTCCATAAATCAGGTCAAACAGATAATCGAGAAGAGAAAAGAAATCGCCGGACTTGAAGAGAAACTTTCCTGGCACAGAAATGAAAATATTGAGCTTCTTGCGCTGGAAAAGAGCCTTTATGATCAGGAGGGAATAGAGCTTGAGGCCAGGAAGCAGTTCAATATGGTCTATGAAGGCGAGAAGAACATAGTAATTGTCCTTGACAGTGAAGCAAATGAAATGGGAGCAGGGGCCGAAATAAAACAGGACTATTCAAGCAATGATCTCTGGGGAAATATAAATATATTCTATAGCCAGGAGATCAAAAATAAATAAATTATAATGATCCCTTATTTATGAAAATCGCAGCAATTGATATCGGTACGAATTCAACCAGATTATTAGTCTCAGAGCTTAAAAATTCTCTATTTCATACCCTTGAAAGAGAAATGGAGATAAACCGTATTGGTAAAAACCTGGAAATAATAAAAGAAATATCTTCCGGCTCCGCACTGGCTGTATCAAATACATTAGTAAAATATAAAGGTTTGATGAAAAGGCATGGTGTTGTCAAATATAGAGCAGTGGGGACAAGTGCGGTAAGAAAGGCTAAAAACAGCCAGTGGTTTATTTCATATATCAAAGAAAGTACCGGAATAGAAATAGAGTCCATAACCGGGAAGGAAGAGGCTATCTTAAGTTTCTATGGCGCTTCAAGATTAATTGATATCCAGAAGAATATGCTGGTAATCGATATTGGCGGAGGAAGTACTGAATTTATACTTGGAAATAAAGGTCCGGGACTAAATAAGGCTAAAAGCCTTGATATTGGATGTGTGAGCCTGTCTGAAGAATTCATCAAAGGTGAAGGGCCCTGTAAAACGGAACTGGAAAAGATGCATTCCCATATCCGTAATCGCATAAGCGGCACCATGGACCTTATTGGGAGCGGCAGTGATATTGCTATTATAGGGGTAGCCGGTACTGTCACTACGCTTGCGGCAATAGATCTTGAACTTGATGAATATGACAGCAGCAAAATACACCATCACAGATTGACCAGAGAGAAGATATTTGATATCTACAGGATGCTGTGCAGTATCACCCTGGATGAGAGGAAAAAGATCAAAGGTCTGGAAGCTGCAAGGGCTGATATAATAATAGGGGGTACAGCTATCTTGCTTGAAATATTGGTCCAGCTGGACAAAGATTCCATAATTGTAAGCGAGCAGGATATTTTAGACGGCATTATTTACACTCTTGCTAAATTCTGATAATATAAACCAGCAATTATCCGGGGAGCTATCATCTGGATATGGGATATAAACAGAATTAGCATTTATATTTTTTTGTTTTTAGCCCGAGTGGCGGAATTGGTAGACGCAACGGACTTAAAATCCGTTGAGGTTAATCCTCGTGCCAGTTCGATTCTGGCCTCGGGCACCATCTCAATCAAAATATTATTAGCGGTTCGAATCCTCTCTCCCCAACCAAATTTAATAATCAGCCCTAAAATTATTTTCTTTATTACCCCAGAAAAATAATTAAAATAACGAATATATATTAGTGTTTGAATAAGTTTAGAAGTTTTCTAGATTGGAGGTCAAAATGTATAAAGAAAAAACAATAAAAAAGATAGTTTTAATCTCACTGGCTGCATTAATGTTTACTTTGTGGTTCAGCAGCTGTTCAGTAGTGGGGGAAACCCTGACAGAAAAAAACAATGGTGACAGCATAAACCTAAAAATCAATGATACTATAGAAATAAAGTTAGAATCCAATCCCACTACAGGGT
>CBDUUS010000060.1:0-6792 GCA_965370465.1 uncultured bacterium
AATATATCCGGGAGCGCAGTCTTCAAAATCAATGCGGTATAAATCAACCCCTTTGTATATAAAATTCCTCAGATTAATATCTTTTAGTATATAGCTTTGCCCCATTGACTTCAAAGTATGCCGGTAGTACTCATATATAAAATCAATGACCATCAAAAAGGGCCGGTCATCAGAGCTGCCGCTTTCCTCATGCTTAATAAGAATATCCAGAAGGGTGCTCCCCTTTATATATTCCATCAATAAATAGTCTTTTCCGGTTGATAATAATTCCGGGACATGCATAGAGGACATACTTAGATCCTTCAAGAAATTTTCCTCGATCCTATTTCGTTTTTCCTTTTCCCTGCCTTTAAATATTTTAAGTACATAATTTTCTCCAGCGGACACAGCGGTATCTTCTACCAGATACACTTCATTTCTCTTGCTGTAGAATTTCTGAACCCTTGAAAATCCTGAAATATCTTTTATATCCATCCTGGAGCCTCAACCCATTCTTATCTCTATCGTCTTTCCTTTCCTGTAGCCTTCAAGATTTTTTATTACACCAATCAGTGTGTCTTTAAGTATGTCCTGAACAAATGGGACCATATCAATTTCCCTGCCATCTATGATCAGTTTGATATTTGAATCTGAAATGATACAATCCTGTCTTTTAGATTTTCCCTCAAGTATCCTGCAGCAAAGCTCCCTGCAATTAAATCCGCATTCCCCGCAGCAGCTGGCTGGAAAATCAGGCAATATATCAAAGACTTTTTCCTCAATCAGGTCCACGAGCCTCTCAGCTTCGGAAATCGGATCTATTGCCGGAGTACCCTTAAATCCATCGAGTCTTGCCCCTATTTTCCCAGAGACAGCAAAAACGCTCCTGTCAAATATCTTCTCCAGCTCATCTTCCTTATCCGCACAGGCGATCTTCGGGATATTATAATCTTTTACCCCTTCCATTATGACATAGTCCTGGTCATAATATCTTAATATATCCTCAATAGATAATTTGGATGGAAACATTATATCAGTCTCATGATATCCCCTCGCCGTCACCAACTCAGAACCTGCCTGCCTGTGGCGGTCCGTATTTGTGCCGGGAGTGTCTATCGCAAAGCCATCGAAATGTATCTCTTTTATGGAACCCACCGAATAATTTCTTTTCTTAAGTACTCTGATTATATTTTCAATTGCAGTAGTCTTGCCCGTTTTAGAAATTCCTATGACTGAGAATGCTTTCATAGCCGTATCCTCTCATTTTAAAAATAATAATAAAAAAACAGTATAGCTGCCATTAATACCAGAGATATGGAGATTATAAGATAATCGATTCTGGCAAATTTCAGTACCAGATAACTGGTGCGCCCGGGATATGCCCTGAAGGCCCTGGCTTCCATGGCGATAGAAAGCTTCTGGGCCTTTTTGACTGTATTTATCAAAACCGGGCTGAAAATATACCGGTAAAGCTTTATTCTTTTTGAAAACTCCAGCTTCTGCGGATCTATTCCCCTGAGCTGTATAGCGATAAGCGTATTTTTTATCTCTTCAGCAAGCATGGGTAAGAACCTTATGGCAATAGAGACCATAAACGATATCTCATAAGGCACTTTCCACTGATTAAGCCCCTGTACTATCTCTCTCTGGTTTGAAGTAGTCATTATTGTGGCTGAGATTATTATTATTAAAAGCCTGAGCATAAATTCTACACCCTTTATAATGCCTCCGCCTGTGAGAATAGTGAATCTGCCTATAGATAGGATTTCCGCTCCGGACCCTGTGAAGATACTCTGCACAAGTATAAGAGTAAAAAATATATACCATATTCTGGAAAGACTTCTAAGGATCTTTTTCAAATTACTTCCCATAAATATAGAAAGCAGGATGGATATTATAAGGACCGCAGCCAGCATATATGGGTCCTGGACCAATACTGCCGGCGTGGACAGGCACAGTACAAGTATTATTTTTGTCCTGACATCTATTCTTTTAAGCATTTTTTTCTATCAGCTTTCCATCATCTATCTCAATTATTCTATGTGAAAGTCTTCCAACAAAATCATGGTCATGGCTTATAATCGACATTCCGATACCATTTTCAAGCTGGACCTTAAGTATGTCCAGTAATATTTTTTTACGGATGCTGTCCAGTCCGGTAGTCGGTTCGTCAAGGATAAGATAACCGGGCCCATTCATCATCACCGATGCCAGTGCCAGCCTCTGCCTTTCCCCCCGGCTGAGATTAAATGGAACCTGGTCCTTAAGACCGGAAAGATGGAATAGTTCAAGCATCCTGTCTATTTCCGGCTCTATATTCTCAGATGGGTCCCCCAGAAATCTATGGGCAAATGAAAGCTCTTCCTTTACGCTTAGAGTAAATATCTGGAGATCAGGATTCTGGAAAAGATAGCCTATTTTTCTTCCGGTCTGCCCTGGTGTGACTGTTGAAAGGTCCTTTCCATCAAGAAAGACAGAACCTTTTTCAGGCTTTAGTATGCCTGTCATGAGTTTTCCGAGAGTTGTCTTCCCGCTTCCATTTGACCCGGTGATAGCGGTACAGATCTTTTTAGAAATAGATAGGTCAATATTTTTAAAAAGCTGGCCGCTTCCATTATATCTAAAATCTACTTTTTTAAATTCCAAAAAATCCAATGGGCCTCCCTCCTATAATGATGCATATCGGGCCCTAAATTTTTTAATACCTTTTTCCAATAAAGCACCGTCTTCAAGAATAAATAAACGGTCCGCAATATCCAGATTGCCGGTCTCGTGCTCTACAACAATAATTGTCTTTCCCTCATTTTTTAATTCCTTGATAATAGACTTTACCCTGTGTCTTGATTCTTCATCCAATTGTGACATTGCTTCATCAAATATGATCACTTCCGGGTGCAGGGAAAGTACAGAAGAAATAGCGATCAACTGCTTCTCCCCGCCTGAAAGACGATCCGGGTCCGAGTACCTGTACTTGTCCATCCCCACCAGTCCAAGGCTCTTCTCTATTCTTTTGGCGATCTCCGCGCGCTCAAGGCAAAGATTTTCCGGTCCAAAAGCTATGTCATCTTCTACGGTAGGAGAAAAGAGCTGTGTATCGGGATCCTGGAATATAATACCTGCTTTTGTAGCTATTTCAGGTACTTTCATGCTGAATACAGGCTCGTCGAATATACGGACCTCTCCGTTTAATTCTCCTCCGTATATATGCGGTATTATTCCCATAATACAGTAGCAGAGAGTGCTCTTTCCGCTTCCGCTGGGTCCCATTATTGCAGTTATCCCTCCTCTTTCTGCTTCGAGGTTTATGCCATTTAAAATATTCTTGCCATCTCTATCATAGCGGAAGCAAAGATCTTTTATTTTTACCGGATATTTCATTGGAGATCTATCTCCATCACAAATTTACACCATCTCTGGCTATATGGGTCCTTTCGGGCAATTATCTGATATGGCCCCGAGCCGCCCTGGTTCTTATCTTTTAGATACTGCCCATCGATTTTATATGCTATATACATATTTTCCTCATCCTTTACTTCAGAAATATCAAAGGCTACCGTATATCCATCCAGAGCCCTGACTATCACTGCTTCAATCCCGTCCATACTTATCTCCAGCGAATTCAGTACTTTGATCAGGGGGACACCGCTGTATTGATGTTTTTCAGGATCTGTATCACTTGTATCCAGATCAGCCTGAAAGTCTTCTTCACCAGCCGAACATATATATTCCATATCAATGCTTGCAATCTCTTCTCCGCCTTTTTTTATTATTATACAGGCGCTATCCTGCTGCTCTTTCCTGGATCTGACACTATTTGAATTTAAAATTGCCGTCACTCCTATCACAATTACAAGCAGCACTACTACTGAGAGGATGATGATTAAATTTTTCTTTTTCATATACTCACTTTCTTTTTGTCCGATTACTGGCCGGGTGAAAAGACAATATATGGTACAAACATATCTTCATAACGAAATTCCCCATGAGAGCCTCCATCGGGGGTCGGATGCATACCATGATCAGCGGTCACTATCACGTGCCCATCCCAGCCCGATACCAGCATCTCTACATATGAGTCAAGTATCTTTATTCTATCCATGGTCTCTGCTGCAGTATCGCCAAAGTCATGTCCCGCATCATCTATTGAATGAAAATGTACTACCATAAGATCAAAATCCTTATCGATATTTTCCATGCTGTACTCAAATATATCATCATCTCTGTATCCATCATTATTACGATCTATGTTTAGTACCGGATTTATTTCAGTCTTAAGTATCTGAATATCGCCCTCTATATAAAGCGCCCTTTTATTATTATGGATAATACTTGCAAAAATAGTGGGCACCAGCGGTTCCCTATTATCATGGTTATGTACACCGTTTTCAGCAGGCGGCCTGCCTGTGAACATGGCCGCCAGACCGGAATTTGTGACCGGCTTTATTACAGAAGATGCTACTGCGATGCTGCCAGCGTCTTTCATAAAATCAATATAACCGTTTGCATACGCATATTCATACTGATGATATCCGAAACCATCAAGTATAATGACCATTACTTTCTCATCCCGTCCGGTATAATAAATACAATCATTATAGACATCCATGATGCTCGCACCTGGCGGGCCCATCATTATTCCTGCCAGATCGATGATCTCCCTATCGCCTGACAGACCGTCAATATAATTGAAGTGATTATCATCAAGCTCGACCATATATGTGTTTTTAGTATAGACAATATTTCCATCCCTGCCCATCAAGACAATGTTTTTCCCAATATCATGATCCAGCAATTCTCCTATGCTTATGACCTTCTCCTTTGAATAAATGGAAGCTTTATGCTGGCTCCCATCCTTTTCCATAGAGACATTTCCTTCAAGACTCAGATACTCTGCTGTCCTTCCATAGGCCTGTCCCGGAGTTATATTTAGAAGGTTTTCACCGGCAGTTATTATGCTGAGCCCATATTCATAATCAATAACGGTTTCTTTTGATATGACTGCTATTTCCTTTATCCTCTTTATTTTAGTGCTCACAGGATGATTTAGATTTATTGAATGCCATCCATATTCAGAGTCAAAAGTTATATAACTCCTGGCAAGATCGCTATAATCAAGTTCAGCAGCGCTGCCATCATGGCCCACTATAAGTACCCTGTTTTGCTGTGAAAACGGCTCTCCTGAATCAATGAGCTGCTTCAGGGGGAAAGTCTTTATTGTATCTCCTTCAATACTTAGAATCGATCCGTCTTCAAATATATCAAGATCCGATATTTCTATAACATTTCTAATATCGCCTATTATTTTTAGCTCCGGAACAAATACCCTGTCCTGCGCTATCTTCGGGACCCCGAATATTCCTATGGCCAATCCTGCTATAAGGGCACATATAGTGATTATGATCCATATAGATCTTTTCAATTAATTCTTCCTCCCTGTGGTACTAAAACCAGTAATATTTATCTTCCTGAAACCTTTAATAAGGCTATGGGCCAGAAGCCCTCCCAGGCCCCCGGATAAGGCGCCGGCTGCAATAGTAAGCAGCAGCGGTATCCATGGCAGTTTGAAAAATATAAGATTTGTCATCACTGTCCCTGCAATATTTGCCATCATCCCTGCAAAAAAGCAGGATACTATATTCCTGCAGTTCTGCCTGCTTATAATCAAAAAAAGATCGACAGCCAGGCCCGGTATCAGATATGTGGCCAGGCTCATGATCCCATGGGTGCCAAATACTCCGATGGCTATGACTATTATTGCCTGTACAAGCGCAATAAGGGTGGCGGTACCTCTTTTCTGTGTTATACCCGCTCCCACAACTATCCACATCATATAAAACCCGCCGGCGACTGCTCCTCCCGGAATAAAAAGGGGACCGGTTATCATATGAACCAGCGGGACAATTACAGGTTTTGTGGCTATTCCAAGAGCGGCCACCAGAGCGATTATAATAAGGTCAAAGACAGTAAACCTTATGAAAAATTTTCTTATACTTTTTTTCATAATTATATTTATCTAAGGGCCATATGCCTTTTCTATTAATCAATATCAGGACATAAATGATATGAGTATCAGATATTCCCTGAAAATAAATCCAATATTATTCTATAATCACCACTTTTGCCACATTTTTGATCCAGAAGCTGCCAGACATCGAACTTGCCACGAGCTGCATGGGGGCGTCTTCTTCGTCTATATCCTCCCCATCCAGTTTAAGGCCGAATATGGTTCCGCTGTCATCTATTGCAGCTCTGTCAAATTCCTTCGAATAACCATCAGCAGCTTCAACCGCTACTACCGTATAATCATCAAAACCTGCTGCTTTTAAAACCTCTGACACAGGTATGCCTTCCCAGCTTTGATCGATCTTGCTTCCGTCTTTCTTCTCTTTCACAGCCTCTACCGCGACCATTTCAATACCTGATGCATCTATATTTGTAAATTCAACACTATTGCCGCCTTCCTTTTCTACTATTATGGTCCACAGTATTTCCTGTGCTTCAGCTTCCGGGGCGCATCCTGCAAATACATTCATACCCATAAGAAGCAGTACTGTCAGGATTATTCCTATTATTCTTCTCATCTTTTCTCCTTTACTTTTTGTTTTCTATTGATAATAGATCTTTAATTGAATAGCTTTCCTCAAGGTCCTTAAAATACACATTTAGCTGTTCTGCGCCATCTACATATATCAGACCCTTGCCTATATCTTCTGAACTTATTTCTACGGTATATCCGTCAAGAGCCCTGAGTATATAATTTTCAGATTCAGCCAATCCTGCTTCTTTCACAATATTTTCAAGATAGACCCCGCT
>CBDUUS010000061.1:0-6681 GCA_965370465.1 uncultured bacterium
TTGTTTCATAATTAATATGTATTATATATTAATTGTGAAATTAGTCAACAATTTGACTGTGCATGCTCCTACCTCACATCTTACAGGATTATCTATTGCTCATAATAGTCTTCAATGCACTGGTAGTATGGGCCGTATTGGGGTTTTCTTCTTCTGTATTGTAAATATCTATTTCCCAAAAAAGGGGTGTAGTAACTATTTATAAAGGCAATATCAAATATATGCTGGAAGAATCCAGAGCGATGCTTTCAAAAGCGAACCAGGCCCTCCAGACTCTGGAAAAATACAAGGAAGGACCTGGCGATCTGAGCTTTAACCTTACAGTGAGAGAACTTGAGGACCTTGTAACGCTCTTTGATGTATGCAGTGTATATTGCAAAGTTGACACATTATTTCATCATAATAATAAATCGCGTCCTGGAATTCTTTTTGAGCTAAATCTGAAAAATAAATTTTCATCTGCGCTTTAAATTCTTTACAACATCTTCAAAAGGTATAATTTTAAGATTTCCTTTTTCATAAGCAAAAAACCTTGCTTCAGCTTCTTTTACCCAGGATTTTTCAATTTCAGGGTCTGGTTTGTCTAAACTTGAGATAAGTTTTTCAATACTGCGCCACAGCAACAATCCAATATTTTCTTTTTTAATATTTATTTTTCTTAGAACCTTTATTATATTTTTATTTACATACTCCTCTGCAAATTTATACATTCCTGTTCCTGTACTTACTCTATTTGATTTAATAATATTGCTATTTTTAGTAACTGTGCGGAATACCTTTTATATGTAAAAGAAGATGTTTGTAATCATCAATATCTCCGATCCATCCATAGTTAGCATCACTTTTCGAATCAAGGTCCTTTATATATGGCTTTATATCAAGTAGTGGTGTTCTATCAAAAACATCCAATCCTGATGTAAAAACCCTGTTATTTACAATTCTTTTTATACTTACAATGCTAAGTCCGATACAATTTGGCCTTACTGGCGATCTGCTTGCAAATACACCTACCTTTTCACCGCCGGTCCATGCGGGAGATACAATCATTGACGTTTTCTGCTCTATACGATGTATATAATATAAAATATATATATAACGAAATCTACTCAGCCTGTGAAGCCCTTTTATGTACTGAGATTCAACTATTATGCAGAAATCTCCTTCATCTCCTTCAATCGGCTGATATGGTGCATTGTCAGTATACGGAGTTCTAATAATTCCAATCTGCTTGAACTTAAAGCTTTTCATTTCATTCTTTACGCTTAATTTTTTTGATTTTACTTCCTGTTTTTTTGCTTTACTTTTTTTAACTATTTTTGATTCATATTCTTTTTCTAACCTGGCATTCGCCAATTCAATATGTTTATTTGCTTCTTTTGAAAGCTTAATAACCTTTCTTAGCTCATCAGAAATATCATCAAGACCCATATCGTCTATTTTGTGCAACCATTTCTCATTATCGCGAATATGTTCATTATTGTGATTAAACCAGTAAAGCATCAGCGATTTTAATCTTTCTTTATCAGATCTGACTTGCATTTTGATTACTCATCTATATCTTTTTTCTTTTTACTCAAAACTGTATTACTGTCGACAAAATTAACTTCTTTTATATAATAACCATCCATTTTCTTGTTTTCACCAAAAATTGTGTACACCTCAATAGTCCCATCGTTATTTATAATGCTGGCAACTTCTTCAAATACAATTTGATCTTTGCCTTTTTCTCTTAAATAAACTTTAGAAAGACACATTTTCATGCTCCTTTAATAAGATTTTATTTTACAGTTTTGATATATTCCTAATTATGATATTTTTTTGCTTTTAATAATCTTATATACTTCCTGAAAAAAGTATATTCTTCAAACTGGCCAAATCCCTCTTCAGCTAATATCTTTTTCCAGTCTTTTCTAATGAAGCTAAAAGCATAGGGACACTCTATCAGCTTAAAGGGGATTTTTAGATAAAAGGACATCTCTTTTAAAGAAAACTCATTATAGTCCAATATAAAGAATTCACCATTCTTTTTTAATGCCCTGTAAGTACTCCTTATAATTTGTTTCCTGACCTCATGTGGAAATCCATGCAAAACAAAAGATATAAAAGCTTTATCAAAATACATTTTGTATCCCAGATCCTTATCAATTCTTTTATTCATAATTTCAGTATTTGAAAATCCGGCACAATTTTTCTTAAATTGGGCAATCATATCTTCAGAAATATCAAACCCGACTAATTTTCCTTTTTTTGAAAGCTGTTCTACCATTAAACAGGCATTTCTGCCTGTACCTGATCCCAGATCAATGATCTTATGGTCCGGCTTGATTTTCATCAGCCGTATCGTTTCTTTAATAAATGAAGAATATCTTCCCAGTGTTATAGTATTCATTAATGTATCGTAATGTTTTGCTGTAAAACCACGAATCTCAACTTTTGATTTTGGATAATAATTACTCATTTCCAGGCCTATCTCAATGAATCTTAGTTTTCTGCATATTTCTTTTAGATTTCCTGATCTATAATCAGATCTTATTTAGTATATCTTCAGCTGCCAGTACTACTGCATTTGCAGCTGGAAAAAATGACTGATATGGCTGTGCTGAATAACTAAGTTTTGCCAGATCTCTGATAGTTGACTTATTCTGAATAGCATAAGTCAATAAATCTATTTTTCCAGTCACTGGTTCTCCGCTTACAATTTGTCCCCCGATTATCACGCCAGACTTTGAGTTAGCCACAAGTTTAATTTTAAGTTTTTTTGCTTCTGGCATAATAGGAAACTGAGTTGTCAGCTCAGCATATCCTATTACAGTTTTAAAACCGGATTTTTTAGCTTCAGCTTCTGTTAATCCTGTACCTCCAATAAAGTAATCATATACTTTAGTGGCTGCACCATTAAAAAACCCGGGATATTCATATTCTTCACCCAATAAATTACGGGCAAGCACTTTGGCCATCGGTACAGCATTCGTAGCTAATTTTCCAGGTATTATTTTACCAGTGATCCCACTCTTATACTCGACACAATCACCACAGGCATAAACATCTTTTATATTTGTCTCCATTTTTTCATTAACACATATGCCGCCTTTTCCGGTTTTCAACTTTTTATCTTTTATAAATGGAATATCTGGAGTCATCCCTACTGAGAAAACTACTATTCTGTTCAATTTGTTATCACCAGCAACTGTACATTCGTCTAAATCATCAAACCGAATAACTTTTCCACTATCAAGTTTTACATATTCAACATATTCTGACCCTGAAAGTTCGATAACTTTTGCACCGAGAATGATGTGGATTCCTTTTTTAATAAGATTTTCTACTGGAAGCTCTGCCATTTCCGGATCAATCAAACTTGGAAGTATTGATTTTTCCATATCAATAAGGGTAACTTCAATATTAGCTTTCTTGAGCGCCTGAGCCAATTCTATTCCTATAGCTCCCGCACCAACAATAACAGCATGTTTTGAATCTTCTTTCCCCTTCGCAAAATCTTTTAATGCTAATAGATCACTTCCGGTTTTAAAGCTCGAAACACCATTTAGATTGCTGCCTTTGATGGGAGGCATAAAAGGTTTTGCTCCTGTTGTTATAATAAGCTTTTCATATTTTAATTGTGTTCCATCTGCAAGTTTGACATTTTTCATATCGAAATCTATATCTTTAACATAACCACGTATTAAATCTGCTTTAGAATCTGTTACCAGCTCATCTTTTTTAAATGTTTTTTCAATTGGAATAAGATCTTCTATCACATATGGCATGGCACAATAAATCATACTATGATCTTCGGGCCTTATTACTGCCATTTTCATTTTACCCCCGAGTTTTTTTGCAAGAGTAATCCCTGCAGGTCCTCCGCCTATTACAATCAATTCATAACTTTCCATTTCCTTCATAAACCTCTCCTCTATTGAAATTTTATTTATTACTTAAAATAATAGAGATTAAAAAAGAATAATAATTAAGAAGTTGCTTCTATCTCTGGTTCTAAAATAACTTTAGAACTTAATGAGTTTGAAATAAGACAGCTCTTCTTGGAAATTTTTAGCAATTTTTCTGCTTCTTCAATGTCTTCCTTTGATTTTACTATTACCTTTGGCCTGATCTTTATCTCTGTAAATTTATATCGCATGTCAACTAATTCAATAATCCCCTCAGCAGAACTCTCATAGCTTTCAAACTTAAATCCCCTCTTTTTAGTATAAAATAGAAATGTTGTCATAAGACATCCGTTTGCTGATGCCACTAACAAGTCTTCAGGCGTCCATAGTCCAGGAATACCGCCAAATTCAACCGGAGCTGATAATTTTATAGAGTTTTTGTCTTTAGACTCAATTATGCCCTCTCCGCTATCATTTAGCTTTATATTTGTTTTGTACTTAAATTTTTTACTTTTTACTCTTACTTTTTGATCATTCATTTCGCTCCTTATATAATAATCTTTCAAGCATTTTTCTCTTATCACTAAGCTCTTCCTCCAGATCTTCCAATTCCTTGATCATTCCGGGTTTAACAGAATGAGCTGGAAGATTTAATTCTTTTTCTTTTATTTTTCTTTCCAGACTTTCAATTTCATCTTCCAGTTCTTTAATCATTTTTAAAGAATTTATTTTATCGTTTTGACTTTTATCCCTCATTATATTTTCCTTAATTGCTTACAACAGGCAATTTCTTTTATTTATATAGAATCTACTTCTACATACTTAGCAAAAATATCTGAAGCAGGGACCAAAAGGTATTCTTCTCCTTCATTAGCCACCTCTGTGCCGGAAAATTCTTTATAAATCACACGGTCCCCAATATTTATTTCATCTGAGGCTCCAGTGGCTATACCTACAACTTCTCCATCTTTAGGTTTTTCTCTTGCAGTATCAGGTATGAATATCCCTCCTTCCGTTTTTTCTTCAGTCTTTGCCAACTTTATTAGCACATAACCGTTTATTGGCTGAATCTTTTTCATAACATAACTCCTTTTCTTTTTTATTTATATATTCTTATAAACTTATCTGCCTGCTATCCCTAAAATAGCATCCAATTTTGCTTTATCAAATCCAACCACGATCCTGCCATCTATATCTGTCTGGGGAACACCCATCTGCCCGCTTTTTCTCATCAGATTCTGAGCAGCTTTTTCATCACGGGATATATCCACTTCCCTAAAAACAATATGGTTCTTCTTAAGATAAGATTTTACTGTTCTGCACCAGGAACAAGTAGGCGTGGTATAAATAATAACTCTGTGAGTTTTCTTTTCCTTTTTTCCCGTCGATATAAATACAGGCATATCATAGAATAATGTTTCATAATATTGTTTTTCCTGAATACCATAAACAATATTAGAAATTTTTCCTTCTTTTAGGACTAAAACCGCAGGCACTGTATTTATTCCATAAATAGAGTGTATATCCCTTACCTCTGAAACATTTACTTTAAATATTGGAGCTTTTGGGTTTTTATCTTTAACTATTTTTAATACATCCAGTGCTTTTTTGCTTTTTTCAGAAGAATCAGCATAAAAAATAGTGATTAATAAAGCTTCATTCTCTTTTATTAATTTATTTAGATATATCTTGCTTTGTATTTTTTCTATCATTCTATATTCTCCGCCTTTTCCGATAGCAGTTTTTTAAAGCGATCTAAAGAAATCTTATAAGGCTTTATATCCAGGCTCATCCAGTCTGAAAACTCAAGTAATTTCTCAGGATATTGTTCACAATAAGTATCCCAGAAACCTATGCCATCCAACAGAATTGCACCACCACTGTGCCTGGGGAAATTTTCATTTGCCTGTGCATTATCCCAGTCCTGAAAGACATCATGCCTATATATGATCCACCCCGGAGTAAGCCACCATACTTTCTCACCTTTTGCTATCTCCTCTCTTTCCTCTTCACTGACCAGCATATCTATACAATGAGATGCATTAATTCTGGAGATTTCAGCACCCTGCTCATTAATTATTACATCTATGGTTCTAAAGGTATTTTTTATATTGACATAGCAATACCTGCCGCCATAAACTACTATAATCTTATTAGAATACTTCCTGGCAATATTTATTTTTCTATTAAACCGCTTTCAAGTTCCCTGGGAATTTCATGTCTTCCAGGTTTTGTATACAAAATCTTTTTTGCATTTAAAAAGCCATTTTTTTTCAAATAATTTAATTCTGGTGACATGGTCCCGCATGATACAATAACATGATCTTTAAATAGTCTATTATCAATATCTTTCATTCATTAACTCCATTATGTAAATCGGTTAAAGTGACTCTAATTCATCCAATGTTTTTTCAGCAATCAGCCTTTCGTTTTTAAAATGTTTTTTCATCCTGTTAAGACACTTCTTTTTTTCCTCTGGACCACTAAGAAATTTTTCACAATCATCCATAAACTTTTTTGTTTCTGATACATTTGCTTTTATCCTATCCTGTGCTTTTTCACTATCATGTCTGACCGCATCTTCATGGCATACGCTATGGCATGTTCCACAATGAATACACTCTGTCATATCTATTTCTGCCTTTTCATTTTCTATAGATATGGTACCTACAGGACATTCTTCAACACAAATTCCACAACCCACACACTTATCCTTATCTCTCCATGGCCTTTTTATTGTCTCCCGCTTCTTCTTCTCTTTTTTTTACAATCTTTAATATATCCCTTATTAATG
>CBDUUS010000062.1:0-6681 GCA_965370465.1 uncultured bacterium
AAAGATATTATTGTATACACACCCCGGGAAGTAGAAGAATGGGATAATGTACCCCAGGCCTTTGTGACAACTGCCGTGACCAGAGGAAAAAAAATATATGAAAAAGAATAAAGAAGATATCATAAATAGCTGGAGTTGAGTGCTTTTGCAGTAGAAGCAAGGTATCCTGAATTTGAAGAGCCATCTTTAGAAGACACAAAGAATGCTGTAAAAATTGCCGAGAAAATAAAAGAATTTATTAAGAAAAAGATCTTAGAAAATACTGATACTGCTAATAGCAATACAGAATCATAATAACTATTCTTAATTAGTCTGATGGCTATGGCTTTTTCATTAAATCATATCCTGTGCTTCTTCCACCCTCTGGCAACTTATATAATATTTGTTTATCAATCAAATCTTTAATATCCCTGAGTGCTGTATCCTGCGAGCATTTTCCGATCTTTGCCCACCTGGAACTTGTTAATTTTCCATCAAATCCATCCAGTAGTTTATTTAATATCTTTTTTTGTCTTTCATTTTTAATTCTTGAAGTATTACTGATCCAAAATTTATGTTTAAAAATCACCTTTTTTAATATTTTTTTTGATAATTTTAAGGCATTCAACAAACAATATAAAAACCATTGCAGCCATTCTGTAATATCAAGTTCTCCTCTTTGTATTAGTTCTAAAATATCATAATATTGTTTTCTCTCATTTCTTATTTGTGCTGACATACTATAGAACCGATAAGACTGTCCATCCGATCGAGCTAAAATCATATCTGTTAATGCACGAGCAATCCGGCCATTTCCGTCTTCAAATGGATGAAGTGTTACAAACCACAGGTGTGCCAATGCTGCTTTTATTACCAGATCAGTGTCCTGGCGATGATTAAACCATTCCAGAAATTTTTTCATTTCTTTTTCCAAACAACTTGAAGATGGTGCCTGGTAATGAATTTTTTCTTTTCCTATTGGCCCTGAGACAACTTGCATGGGACCTTTCGAATCATCTCTCCATTTCCCAGCAAGTATTTTATGCATTCCACTATATCCTGTTGGAAATAATGCATTATGCCAGCCGAATAGTCTCTGTTTGTTTAATGGTTTATTAAAATTTTCAGTGGCATCAATCATCATTTCGACTACGCCATCTACATTTCTATCAGAATGAACCAGTCCTGAAATATCTAATCCCAGCTGGCGAATAATTGATGAGCGCACCTGCTCAGGATTTAATAATTCCCCTTCAATTTCTGATGATCTTAATACATCCTGTGTAAGGATCTCCAAATTCGCCTGATCCTTTAAATTAAACCCTAATGCTCCCATCTGACCAACAACCCGGCCCTGTAAATTTCTTACTTTTATCAATAATGACAACACTTCATCAGTGTTCCATTTAAATTCCGGCCAATCGGGCTGTTCATAAATATACATATTCAGCCTCCATATTTTTAATGGTAAATATATCAATAATTATATGAACAGTCAAGTATTCTCCGCATTTTATGCGGTGATTATAATCACTATTCTCCGCAATCTATACCTGAATTGTATTTGCACATAGGAATAGCATCATATTAAGGCTGAGTAATTCTTCCGGATATCGTCTATATTTTGAGAAAATCCAACAAATAGTAGACCAGATATCCTGGCCAGACAATGGCCTTTAAGAAACCGAGAACACCTATCCAGAAAGTTTCTGCCTGTTGGATAAAATAGACCGCTGAGGCAATAAAAGCCACAAAATAGCCAAAACCTATCATTCCAGAACTGGTATGGTCTTTCATTCCTTTTTTTATATCCTGGCAGGGTCCGGATGTATTGATGCGGGATAAATTGTTAAACATTGGGATCTTTGATACTATGCAGGAAGGAAAGGTACTAATTGAAAGATAGAGGTCCCGTAGTGCTTTAGAATATGGACCATCTGCACCAGAAAGTAGAGTGGTTGGTTTATCATGTTTTTCCAAAAATATATTTTAAAAAGAGTATCTTCAATTCTCCCAATCCTTTTAACCTTATTAATACTCATCAGCTTCTTGACCGGCTGCAGGGAGGCAGGTACCGGAGAACCTGGCAAAAGCGCTTCCCTGGACGAAGAAGGGATTATTGCAGAAGAGGAAAAATATGAACTTTTAAGGAATGATATGGTCCAAACCCAGATAATTTCCAGAGGTATTTCAGACGCCAGTACTATAAATGCCATGAAAGCAGTCCCCCGCCATGAGTTTGTAAGCGAAAACCAGCAGGATGGCGCTTATGCGGACCATCCCCTGCCTATCGGTGAAGGACAGACTATTTCCCAGCCCTATATAGTGGCCCTCATGACTGAAAGCCTTGAGCTCACCGGTGAAGAAAAGGTCCTGGAAATCGGGACCGGTTCAGGATACCAGGCAGCAGTTCTTGCTGTGATTGTAGACAAAGTCTTTACTGTAGAAATAATAATTTCTCTTCACCATAAATCGAAAGAAGTCCTGGCTTCCTATCCCAATATAGCTACCTCAAATCATGATGGTTATTATGGATGGGAAAAATATGCGCCGTTTGACCGGATCATTGTCACTGCCGCACCGGACCATATTCCGCAACCCCTGGTCGAGCAGCTCATAGATGGCGGAATAATGGTATTGCCCGTGGGCCCTCCGGGATGGAACCAGACCCTCTGGAAGGTGGAAAAGATCGGAGATGAAGTCATAACCACTAAAATAACCGATTATGTAGCATTCGTCCCCATTACCAGGGATATCAGATAATCTATTTAAAAATAGCGATAGGTCACCATTGCCGCAAGATATATGACCGCTGCGATCCCAATCACCGCAAAGAATCCGAGATGTATCGATATTATTACCGCAGCTATTGATCCCACAACAGAGGCGCATCCATTTATGGCCCACAGCCAGGGTATTATTTCTTCCCTGCTTCGCTTTGCTTTAGCAATGGCCAGGGGGAAAGGCATGCCCATCACAAATCCAAGAGGAAAAATGAGAACAGTGGAATAAAGAAATCTCTGCCACAGGACCTTTGAGATTATGAAGTCCCCGATATGGGAAAAGCCGAATATGAATATTATGATATAGGCCACGATTATTCCCGCCACCCACCTGATATCGACCCTGAACCTGCTGGTCATATAACTGCCAATACCTGCGGAAAGCATCATACTGAAGAGGACTATGGCCAGGGCAAAAGCTGGTTTCCCAAGAACCAGTATAAACTTCTGGATAAAAGGTATCTCTATGAAAAAGAATCCGAAGCCCAGGCAGAAAAAATAGATCACATATTTAAAATCGCGTTTCAGGCTTAATCTTATCCTTTTTACTCTCAGGGGAAGAAGAATAAACAATACCGATAATACCAGCGACACAAGAAGTGCCGCAATCAGTATCATGTATCCCCCGCCTCCAAAAGGTTGGGTTGATTTTCCAAAGTATTTTATGATATCCGGAACCTGTCTTAGTCTGAAGAAGTTAAAGAAGTAGGGTTTGTCATCTGTTATGGGATCAATATTAAAATAATAGTCATTATAGAAGTCTTCCCTTAGGTCCCGGTCTGCTTCGATGATATACTTAAAGTAATTATAGAAATAGGGTTCTTCCAGCCTGCTGTATTTGTTGGCTTCATCGGCTTCCATACCTTTATAATATACAATATCATAGTTTAGCTCAGTGAGCTTTCCTATGAGGTTCCCTATCTCTTTTGCTGAAAACCCATCAGGCTTAAACATGGTGGCAAGTGTTGACCAGCTCCTGAAGGCAAATATCTTGTCCGGGATCTTTTCTACCCCGATTCCGGAAAGACTGGCATGCAGGGTTGAAAGTATCTTCAAATTCTCACTGGGCGGAAACTGGACCCACCTCATTACTACAAGGACCCCATCCTCTTTTAAAATGCGGGTCAGGTCCTCAAAAGACTCCACTGTATAAAGATAGTTTTCATTGAGGCTGTAGGCTCCTGCAGATACGGGATGAAAGCTGTCTCGCAGGCTCAGTATTACAAGATCAAACTTTTCACCGGTTATTTTTGCATAATTCCTGCTGGAGGTCTCAAATACCGTAACATCCCGGTGATTATAGATATTTCCACTGTACTCTGAAAAGTCACCAGACATGGCATCTATAACCAGGCTGTCGTTTTCAAGGACATGGACCTCTCCGCTTTTAAAATACAGGGCGCTTAGAATATCCATCCCTCCCTTTGGTTCCACCACCAGAACTTTTTCAGGACCGGGCTTCAAAGCATATAATACCGAGGCAGGCATAAAATCCAGAAAGTTTAAATCCGCAATACTGTCCCCGACCTCCGTAATAGCAGAGAGATTATCCCCGTCAATGGTGATCCCTTTCTGGGGCGGAGGCACCTTTTGATATTTCAGGCTGAGCCCGGGTGCTGATTTTATACTCGGACTATCAATAATATCCAATTTGGCATAGGAATTTTCACTGCTATAAACTATGCTGGATTCCGGATAACGCAGGATCGTCGGGAGGCTCTTATACGGAGATATCTTTATATCCATAATACCCGGGGAAAATATTGCTGATAGGATCACTGTGACCAGAAAAATTGAGACCAGGATCACTGTAGTTTTCAGGTATTTTCTAATTATAAGGATACCTGTAGAAACAAGCCCCATAGCTGTTGCTATATAAAGGGCGCCGTCTTTGCCGAGGTACTGTATTATAAAGAGTGCTGCAATAGCTCCGGCTGCCGATCCGATATTATTATAGAAATAAGTTGTTCCCGGCTTTTCCTGCAGGTAAAAAGCATATCCGATAAAAGAACCTCCGAAGAAGAAGGGAAGGACCAGGAAAATATAATATACCATCAGGAACCATAATTGCCGCAGTTCCCAGGCGATCTTAAAGGAATCAAAAGGTATCAGGTTTGTCACGAAAAAACTTATAAGTATTGATACTGAAAATCCGAAGGCAAAGATTATAAGTATTAGGTCGGGGTTTTTGAACCTGTTTATGAAAAAATACAGGAAGCTTCCGCTAATGCCGAATCCGAGGAGCGATACACTTACAATCATAAAGGCAAAATGATAATAATCCGCAATTGAAAATATGCGGAGAAGGCAGACCTGGTAAACAAATAATGCAAAGGATAGGAGCAGAAGGGAAATATTGATCTTGTTTTTCATTTTATCCAATATTTCTTATCTATAAATATCGCTTTCTCGGAAAGTTTTTTCTCACTAAGTGTTTTAATTATTTCTTTAGAAGTGATTTCTTCTTTTTTAAGCTTATCTATTAAATCTTATACTTCACCTTTGGACTGTCCCATGATTACCTTCAGACTAGATCTATTCTTGCTTTACAAACTTCATAAATACTTTCTCTCTTTCGATTAGATTAAAGAGCTAAAGCTCAATTTCTTCTTTTTCAACTGCAATTTTTTTATAATGGTAAAACTTTGCTTTATAGAAAATCATAAGGACCGCCCAGGAGAAAAATGAGTATACAAAACCAAGGATTATAAAAGCAATCTGTAGGATTCCAAACAGGGCTATGGATGGAAAGATCAGAAACAGATCTCTTGTTTTTTTAGGGATTTCATTTATCTTGCTGTTTATAAACCTGGCAAATACCTGCCCCATTCTCTCTTCACTATTTAGTTCCAATCCCCAGTTTTCAGATAAATTTTGCCTATATTTATCCATAAGATAAGAACTTGCTTCTTTAGTTAACCCTTTAATCTCTTCAAAAAACATATCCCTAAACTCTTCATCTTCCCTTAAATACTCAAAAAGGTTTATTTCCTCTAAGTCATATATTCCCTTATCTTCAAGATATCTTATTATATCTTCGGGGGGTTTTTCTCTATCTGCAGGGGGCTTTAATTCTTCTTCACCCTGAGCAAAAGGAAGGCCTAAAAAAGTGGAAAGGACTATGAACTCATCTGCAGTCATATCCAGATCATAAATAGGAATATATCTATTTATTAATCCTTCAAAAGGGTTGGAGATTTTCTCTATATATTCTTCTTTTACTTCTATGTTCCCTTCTTTGTTCATCAGGGGAAAATTAAAGTAGAATACTATAGAAAATAGGATAGCAAAAATAACCATTATAACCGGAGCAGCTTTCAGTATAGTTTTCCCCGGATGAAATATTATACTGTTTTTCCTTTCATATATAAGATTTTTATTAGCAGAGTTAAATACGGCAAAAAGAATAAATACAATAATTACATAACATATTATAGCAACTTTATCTATCCACATTCCATCTTCTCTTAAGCTAAAAGCTAAGAAACTAAACGTAATAAAAAAGGATGATATGGATATTATTTTCCTATTATCTATTAAAGTTAGATAGACTAATGAAAATACAATAAAAACGCTAAAAGAGACAAATGCATATATTAGATCAAGCAGCACTTCTCCTTCTTGCCAGAGGAAAAACTTACTAAGCATGTACCAGAATAAAATAGCCAGTAAAAAACAGAATACTGAAAGGCAGGAAGACTTAATAATTTTAGTTTTGTCTGCCATTTAAATTTAAATAAATGGAAATTTATTAATTTTATTTAATTATACTACTTTTATATAAAAAATCACTTGTTCCGGAATAAATTTAGT
Organism: uncultured bacterium; assembly: GCA_965370465.1. GTDB lineage: Bacteria > Actinomycetota > Humimicrobiia > Humimicrobiales > Humimicrobiaceae > M55B120. Next base: position 6,576 of record CBDUUS010000062.1, read on the forward strand.
ATTAATTACCTTGTATGCTTACCTCTAAATTATTTAAATAATGAGTTAAAGAATAATATTTGCCCTGGCGAGATATTACAAAAGGATATTGGTATAATTAAATCTC
>CBDUUS010000063.1:0-6640 GCA_965370465.1 uncultured bacterium
ATATTCTGGAATTAATGGGAAAAGAAGAATTGGAAAATCCGGAGTTTGAAGAGAGCGGGGATTCATAGAGGAGCTTATTCAAATTCTAAAGAAAAATCTATGGCAGGGGCGGAATGGGTCAGGACCCCAACAGATACCACATCTATTCCTGTTTTGCAGATATCTTCCAGGGTGGCCAGAGTTACATTTCCTGAGGCTTCAATTATAGTATCTTCCTGCTTTTCCCGGATGATCTTTACAGCTTTTTTCATATCTTCAGGACCCATATTATCAAGCATTATTATATCGGCCCTGCCTTCAAGCGCCTGGTCAAGTTCATTAAAATCCTTGACTTCGACTTCGATCTTTATAGTATGCGGGACATTTTTTTTGATAGAGTCTATTGCCGGAAGAACCCCTCCGGCAGCTGCAATATGGTTGTCCTTTATAAGGACCCCGTCAAAGAGGCCGAAACGGTGATTATGGCCGCCTCCGCACAAAACGGCATATTTTTCAATCTTTCTTAGCATCGGTTTGGTCTTTCTTGTGTCTACTATCTTTACACCGCAGGCAGCTGCTATATTTACAAATCGGCCGGTAAGTGTAGCTATTCCCGACATATGCTGAATAAAGTTGAGACAGGTCCTTTCGGCTTTTAGCATAGATGCTGCAGGTCCCTTTATATCACACACCCTGTCCATAAAATCAAGGCTGGCCCCGTCATCTTTTAATGGTTTTACCAGTATTTCCGGGTCTATTTCTCCAAAAACATAGGCTGCAATATCAAGGCCGCTCAGGATGGCTCCTCCCTGCTCCTTGCATATGATATAGGCTGAAGAAATACTCCTGTCAGGTATCAGATATTTTGAGGTGATATCTCCAAAGCCTCCCATATCCTCAGATATTGCGCCTTTTATAAGGTCGAGTATTTCATATTTTTCGAGTCTTCTTATCATATTTGTAAATCTCTATTCAACCTTTCTGAAACTGACTTTATCCTTTTTTAATATTATATGTTTTTTCCAGTTTTTGTCATCCTTTTCAGGAAAATCAGATCTCAGATGGGTGCCGCGGCTTTCCTCCCTTATAGAGGCCGCCTTTATTATAAGAGCTGCTACTGTAAGCATATTGGCAAATTCAAGGATGTCTTTATCTTTCCGGTTATAAAGGTTTTGATTCCCTATATGAAAATCAATAAACTCCTTTGCCTCATCAAGACCGGATCTATCCCTGAGTATCCCGACTTCATCGCTCATCATATTTCTCAGGCTTGAGATCAGAGTCTTTATATCTATCCTCGCACCGGCAGCCATCTTACTGTCCTTTAAGCTCTTTTTCCCTTTTCCGACTATTATATTTATACCTGATAGTATCTCTCTAACAGTATCTTTTGATGGTGACCCCAGCTTTGTCTCTATATCCTGGTATATCTTCCATCCATATACAAGGCCCTCCATAAGGGAATTGCTCGCGAGCCTATTTGCTCCATGGGCCCCCGTAGCGGAAGTCTCGCCGCATGAATAAAGTCCTTCTATGCTGGTCCTTCCATTATGATCTGTCCTTATGCCTCCACTCAGATAATGTTCTGCCGGAGATACTTTTATAAGATCTTTTTTGAGGTCGAGCCCGTTTTCCTTAAGTTTTGAGATTATATTTGGAAATCTTATCTTTAGATGACTCTCGGCTATATGAGTCGCATCCAGGTATACAAAATTGCATTTGCTCTTATCCATTGTCCTTATCATCTCTTTTACGACTACATCTCTGGGAGCCAGCTCTTCCTGAGGATGTTTTCCGACCATAAAACGGTTGCCCCTGCAGTCCCTGAGATACGCACCCTCGCCCCTCAGGGCTTCGCTTATCAGAAACAGTCTGCCATCATTAGTCCTGAATACCGTGGGATGAAACTGTACAAACTCTATATCCATGATATCTGCACCGGCCCTGCTTGCCATTGCTATGCCATCACCTGTAGAGATGGAAGGATTTGTGGAAAGCTCATAAAGCTGGCCGATGCCTCCGGTTGCAATAAGTACATTTGAAGATGGATGTATCTCGATATTTCCGCTTTTAAGATCAAGTCCAATAATGCCAAAACATTTGTTTTTAGAAGTCAGGACATCAAGCACAAAATAATTTGGATTAAAATCCACCTGCTTCAATCCTTTTGTAAATAATACCAGCTTCTTCTCGATCTCTTCTCCCGTTGCATCCCCTCCGGCATGCAGCACCCGGGCATGGCTGTGGCCCCCTTCAGTTGTAAGGCTTATCTCTCCTTCGACTATATCGAATTTTGTTCCTATCTCAATCAGTTTTTCAATCATGGAAGGGGCGTTTTTTACAAGTATTTCCACAGCTTTCTTATCGGATAGCCCCTGGCCGGCTACAATAGTATCTTCATAATGTTTCTTCCACCAGTCGGGCTTCTTTACAGCTGCCGCAATGCCGCCCTGGGCATACCATGTTGTCGAGGTAGAAGGGGAGCTTTTAGTAATGACCTTTATATCATGATTTGATAGTCTTATTGCAGTGGATAGGCCGGCTATACCGCTTCCAATCATTATGCAGTCCGAATACGGATAGATCTTTGTCGAATATGCCGGATTTATTAAATATCTGGGTATCATGATCCAAACTCTTAAATAATTATTAAACTACTTTAGCGCTATCATCCTGTCAATGGCAGATATTGCCTTACTTGCTATATCTTCAGGGACCATTATCTTTATCTGTTCTTCTTCAAGGGCCCGGAGGATCTTTTCCAGTGTCGTAAGCTTCATGTCCGGGCATATCGCATTATCAAAGGCCGGTATTAATTGCCTGGCAGGGTTTTCCTTCTTTAGCCGGTGTATGATGCCGATCTCGGTCCCTATTATAAAGGACTTTTTACTGGATCCCTTTATATATTTCAGAATCCCGCCTGTCGATTCCACTCTGTCGGCCAACTCAATGACTTCAGGCGTGTTTTCAGGATGAACAATTACTTCGGCATCCAGATGTTTTTTCTTAAGTGCGATTATATTCCTTGCATTTATTCTTATATGGGTGGGGCAATAGCCATTCCAGAGTATCATCTTTCTTCCGGTCCTTGACTGGACATAGCTTCCAAGATATTTGTCAGGCACAAAGATTATCTCTTTACCGATTGGAACGGATTCCGCGACTCTTACTGCATTGGATGAGGTACAGCATATATCACTTAGAGCTTTGACCTCTGCAGTGGAATTGACATAACAGATGACGACAGCACCGGGGTGGGCCTGCTTGAGCTCTTTTAGCTGCTTTGCCGTTAACATATCAGCCATCGGACATCCTGCATTTTTATCTGGAAGAAGAACCATCTTTCCCGGATTAAGTATTTTTGCGGTCTCAGCCATGAAATGTACTCCGCAGAATACTATTATTGAATTTTTGACCTTGCTTGCTTCCATGCTGAGCTGCAGGGAATCCCCTACAAAATCTGCTATATCCTGGACCTCGCCGATCTGATAATTATGGGCAAGGATGACAGCATTCTTTTTTTGTTTTAACTCGATTATCCTGTCAGTGATATTATTTGCCATATAATCTTCCTCCGGATCCCGGTTTGGCCGTTTTAAACTATCAGCGGTAAAGATTAAATAATATTTACCGCCGGCGACAAGAAATATCTTCTATCCAGGATTATAAACAATAATGGGATTAAAAGAAATTTTTTTAAGTTGTATTTTTATTTATTTTAGTGTTATTATTTCAATCTCAGAAGCAGGTAAAATCAAAATAGGATATTTTTAGATACAGATCACTGGCGATATATGACGAAACTAATAATAAGTGAAAAAGAAATAGCTGCAAAAAGAATTGCAAAGATACTTGCTGGAAACGGTGTTTCTGATGAGAAAGTATGTGGCGTACCGGTACACAATTTTAAAATTGATGGACAGGAATATAAGGTAATAGGCCTTAAGGGACATATACTCAAGGTTGATTATCCAAAGGAGTTTTCAAACTGGTTCAAAGTTGATCCCATCGAGCTGATCTATGCGGAGATCGAGAAGTCGCCGATACAAAAAAAGATAGTCAGGGCTCTCGAGAAAATAGCTTCCGAAGTCAGTGAAGTAATAGTGGCCACTGACTATGATAGGGAGGGAGAACTTATCGGTTATGATGCCCTTCAGGTAGTACAGGGGAAAAATAGCCAGCTTGTATCCAAAAGGGCAAAATTCTCGGCAATAACACCCGGGGATATAAGTGAAGCTTTTTCAAAACCCGGAAGAATAGATCTGAACCTGGCTTTTGCCGGAAGAGCAAGGCAGGATATCGATCTTGTATGGGGTGCAGTGCTTACCCGGTTTATTTCTCTTGCGACTTATCAGGTAAAAGATAAGTTTCTTTCGGTCGGCAGGGTCCAGACCCCAACGCTTGCCCTTATAGTAGACAGGGAGCTGGAGATAAAAAGTTTTAAACCCACCCCTTACTGGGTGATAAAGATAAAATTAAAAACAGATGCCGGTGAAGAATTTGAGGCTACCCACAAAAAGAAGAAATTCACCAAAAAAGATGAAGCAGAAGCTGCCTTTGGCAGAATAGGCGACAGTGCCAGAGTAATAGAATCAAAAGAGACAATTAAAAGCATTAAACCGCTCACACCCCTTAATACTACAAATCTTATAATGAGCGGAAGTTCTCTGGGCTTTACGGCTACCAAAACGATAAGTATTGCTGAAAGCTTATATATGAATGGTTATATGAGCTATCCGAGGACGGATAATACCGTATATCCCCCGACAATAGATCTCAGGGAGATCGCCAGGGTACTCGGCGGATCCCCTCATTTCAAGGAGCTTTCTGATGAGATACTTGCTCAGGAGAAAATAAATCCATCAAGAGGGAGGAAAAAGACTACTGACCATCCTCCCATCTACCCGACTTCTATTGCTTCCAAATCAGCATTATCTGCTGATGAATGGAAATTATATGAGCTTATTGTAAGAAGATTTGCAGCGACACTTCTTCCACCAGCGAAGATGAAAAGCATTTCTGCAAAAATAGATGTAAATGGAGAGACTTTTGTGGCAAATGGCTCTACAGTAATAGAGCCTGGATGGACGCGGCACTACCCTTATTACAAACATCAGGATGTATTTGTCCCGGAATTAAAGGCAGAGCAGGACCTTGCCATAATAGACAGGGAAATGGCAGGCAAAGAGACAAAACCCCCGGCAAGATATAGCCAGGGAAAACTTGTACAGAGGATGGAAGAGCTCGGCCTGGGCACAAAGGCTACCAGACACAGCATAATCCAGACTCTTTTAAATAGGGGGTATATAAGAGGCAACCCCCTTGAATCAACAGAAAAAGCTATTGCTGTAATAAAGATGCTTAAAAAACATGCTGAGAAAATATCCACACCGGATATGACATCTGAACTTGAGATGTATATGGACGGCATAGCAAATGGAGATGAGGTAAAGGACGAAGTCGTTGACAGATCAAGGAGTATGCTTAAAGAAGTGATGACGGTCCTTCAGAAAGAGAAGGAAGAGATCTCCAGGGAGATACAGAAGGGAATAAAAGAAGACCTTATTGCAGGCAAATGTCCAGGAGAGGGATGCCAGGGCGATCTTATAATAAGGGTGGCCAGGGCCTCAAAGAAGAGATTCCTCGGATGCAATACATACCCCGAATGCAAGACCACTTTCCCGCTTCCCCAGAGAGGACTCCTATTGACCACAAAAGACCTGTGTAAGCATTGCCAGTATCCAAAAGTAAAGATAATAAATAAGGGCAGAAGGCCCTGGGATCTCTGTATCAATCCGGATTGTCCCGGAAAAGATGAAAAGTATAAAAATTACAAAAATAAAAAGCAAAGTGTCGGAGCTGATAGCGGAAGCAAGCTTCAATCTTCCTCCTGATATAGAAGAAGCGGTCAAACGATTCAGAAAAGGAGAAACTGGAAGTTCTGCGAGGCAGGTTCTGGACCTCATACTAGAAAATTCCCGGGTGGCCCCCGGGGAAAAGCTTCCCTTATGCCAGGACTGCGGAAATACATATATAGATCTTAAGATCGGCCCCGGTATAAATATTGAAGACAGCGGCAATCTTTACAAACATCTCGATGATGCAGTCGCAAAAAGCTATAATGATAATTACCTTAGAAAGTCCATAGTAAATGACCCTTTATATGATAGGGTAAATACAGGAAATAATACTCCTGCCCTTATCTCGATACGGTTTGGAACCAGTCCGGGACTGGAGATATCAGTATCACTGAAAGGCGGAGGCAGCGAAAACTGCTCATATCTTTCCATGGAGAATCCTTCTATCAGCCAGGACAGGATAATAAGCCTCGTACTGGAACTTGTCAGGGCCAATGTCACCAGATGCTGTCCCCCGGTAATTATCGGCATAGGCGTGGGCAGCACGGCTTCGGAAGTAACCAAACTGGCAAGGACCGCAGCTTTCAGGGATTTAAATATAAGAAACAGTGATAAAAGGTACAGATCCCTTGAAGATATCATCCTTGAAGAAGTAAATAATACCGGCATAGGTCCGCAGGGCCTTGGAGGGAAGACAACTGCGATCGGGTGCAATATTGAGTTTGCTCCCTGCCATATCGCAACACTTCCTGTATCGGTTTTTCTTCAGTGCCATTCGCTTAGAAGAGCCTCTTCAAAGATAT
>CBDUUS010000064.1:0-6631 GCA_965370465.1 uncultured bacterium
AGTCATGGGATATTCTCTTTTCATGCTATAATACTATATGTAGTAGGTACCTGATTCAAGTGGATACCCAGTTTAATTAATTTGTGGAATGAACTCCTATAATTAAACACATCATATACTAAAATACTTAAATTAGAATAGCAGATGAGGCTTAAAAGGTAAAGAAGAATAGAAGGTCTTATAGATACGATCTCCGAACTTAAAGTGATGGATAAGAATACTAATGAGTTTGTAGATAATCATGGGATATATGGTAAATAAAGTTATGATTTTTATTTATAAGGACTTTATATAGCTTTTATATGGTTTTTTATTGACATCAAATAATATACTGCTATTATTTAGGATAATAAAAATTAAATATTAATTTTTACCTGTATAAAGAAGTATGGGTAAGGTGAAGGTAAAGAGGCCTTCTTAAGACAGAGATGTTTTGAGAGGGTTTTTATTTTACCGGACTTTCTTGGAGAGGAATTAATTTAAGGTATAAAAAATGAATTTGATTAAAATAAAAGAACATAGTAATGACAAACAGGAATTATTTTCTAAGTTTAAAATTCCTTCAGGTTGTGCCATATTCGGGATAATGGATGAGTCTGGCAATACTTTTAATGGTACAGCAATTATAGATGGCATAGCATTGATGCATGAAAGATCCAATGGGCTCGGAGGAGGATTTGCGGCTTATGGGATTTATCCCCAGTTTAGTGATGACTGGGCTTTTCATATTTTTTTTGATGATACTTTAGCAAAGAAGCAAACAGAAGAGGAGCTGATCAAGAATTTTAGAATCTTGTTTAGCGAAGAGATCCCAACAAAGAAAATACCAGAGATATCTGATCCACCCATAATATACAGATATTTTTTAAAGTCGAAAAATGATTTTGGGAGCAGTAAAAACAAATCTGATAATGGCATTATCAGCAAGAATGATCCCTGCGAAAAAGAAAATGATTTTATTGTAGATTTTGTGATGAGAATAAATACAGAAATAAAAGGTTCATATATAATTTCAAGTGGAAAGAATATGGGAGTCTTTAAGGGAGTCGGGTTTCCTGAAGATATTGGAAAATTCTTTAGACTGGATGAATATAAGGGGTATTTATGGACCTCTCATGGGCGATTCCCAACTAATAGTGTTGGATGGTGGGGAGGTGCGCACCCATTTGGGCTGTTAAACTGGTCCATAGTCCATAATGGAGAAATATCATCATATGGGACCAATAAAAGGTTTGTCAGCGGTTTTGGTTATAAATGTACCCTTTCTACTGATACTGAGGTCATAACTTATTTATTTGATCTAATTGCCAGAAAACAGAAGATAGATATAAATATATTACACCTGATAATGGCTCCACCCCTCTGGGAAGAAATAGAAAGAATGCCGCATGATGCAAAGGAACTTATTAAAACCCTGCGCATACTTTACGGTAATGCACTTATAAATGGCCCATTTAGCATAATTGTTGGAAGCAATGATTTTATGTATGCATTAAATGACAGAATAAAATTAAGGCCCATGGTGGCCGCAAGGAAGGGGGACCTTCTTTTTGTCTCAAGTGAAGAAGCGGCAATAAAGAAAGTATGTCCTGTACCTGATAATCTGTGGAGGCCAGGCGGAGGAGAACCGGTTATCGGCATATTGAAGAAAAATAATAAGAATTAAAAAACAAAAATATTTAAAACAATATGACAGAACCTGATTAAAATATATCCAGGGAAAGTTAGAATAGTAAGGTGAATATAAGAAAATGGCTTTAAAACTTAATCAATCTGAATTTGAAATAGAAAGGGATCCGGAAAAGTGTATCTCCTGCCAGGTCTGTGTAAGGCAATGCTCCAATGATGTACACGATTTCGACAGCGACAACGATACTATTTCTAGTGATGATAGCAACTGTGTGGGCTGCCACCGGTGTGAGAGCTTATGCCCTACGGGAGCTTTAAGAATAAAGGAAAGAAAAACACAGTTTAAAACTAATTATAATTGGTCACCGGACCATCTTCAGAATATATACAGGCAGGCTGATACCGGAGGAGTAATGCTTACTGCAATGGGCAGTGACAGGCCTTATCCAATATACTGGGATCATATTCTGTTTAATGCTTCCCAGGTAACCAATCCTTCGATAGATCCACTGAGAGAGCCTATGGAGATAAAGACTTTTATAGGAAAAAAATCAGATAGGCTGGAATTTGAAACGACTAATGCCTCTGGCAAAACTTCATTTAAGCTTAAATCAAAATTATCTCCGCAACTGGAGCTTTCTACTCCTATTATATTTTCAGCGATGTCTTATGGGTCAATTAGCTTTAATGCATGTAAATCTCTGGCCAGAGCTTCACAGGAATTTGGCACTTATTATAATACTGGCGAAGGCGGACTGCATAAAGATCTATATAAATATGCCGGCAATACTATTGTGCAGGTTGCTTCCGGTAGATTTGGTGTTGATATAGATTATTTAAAAAAGGGTTCCGCTATTGAGATTAAAGTAGGGCAGGGAGCAAAACCCGGTATAGGCGGGCATCTGCCAGGGGAAAAAGTAACAAAGGATATATCAAATACCAGAATGATACCTGAAGGCACAGATGCAATATCGCCGGCCCCGCATCATGATATTTATTCAATCGAGGACCTGTCCCAGCTGATATATGCCTTAAAAGAAGCGACAGAATGGACCAAACCGGTTGGAGTAAAAGTTTCAGCAGTTCACAATATTGCGCCGATTGCCAGTGGAATAGTAAGGGCTGGAGCTGATTTTGTATCCATTGATGGACTCAGAGGCGGAACCGGAGCTACTCCTCAGGTCATAAGGGATAATATTGGAATACCCATTGAACTGGCTATAGCTTCGGTGGACGAAAGACTCAGGGAGGAAGGAATCAGACACAGGGCCTCAATTCTTGCAGCCGGGAGCATCAGGTCCAGCTCTGATATTATAAAGGCCATCGCACTTGGTGCGGATGCTGTTTATATCGGAACAGCGGCACTGATTGCTATGGGGTGCCATCTTTGCCAGAAATGTTATACAGGAAAGTGTAACTGGGGCATTGCAACCCAGGATCCATATCTTACAAAAAGATTGAACCCTGATATTGGAACCAGAAGACTCCTAAATTTACTCAGGGCCTGGTCCCTTGAAGTAAAAGAGATGCTTGGCGGTACAGGGATCAATGCTATTGAGAGCTTGAGGGGAAACCGCGAACATCTAAGGGGCATAGATCTGAGCGATAGAGAGTTATCAATTCTGGGAATAAAGCATGCAGGAGAGGCGTGGTAATTATGAAAAAAATATATATAAAAGAAGAATACTGTATTGGATGCAGATTATGTGAAATATACTGCCAGGTAGTGCATTCTAAGAGTAAAAAAATTATAAAAGCATTTAAAGAAGAACTTGTAGATATGGTACCGCGTGTCCTGGTGGAAGAGATCGGCTACAATTCATTTGCCATCCAATGCAGGCATTGTGCCGATGCACCATGTGTGGATGCCTGCATATCCGGAGCGATGAAAAAGAATAAAAATACAGGAGTTGTGACTTGCGATGAAGATAAATGCATAGGGTGCTGGAGCTGTATTATGGTATGTCCCTATGGAGTCATCAAAAGAAATATCTCAGATAAAAAAATAGCGTCAAAATGTGATCTGTGTGAGGATGAAGATATTCCGGTTTGTGTAAAGAATTGCCCTAATGAAGCATTAATATTTAAAGAAATAGATGAGGAAGTTTAAGTGAAGAAATGAAAGCAAAAAATAATACAATTAAAGAAAATAAAATAATCGACTATATAATTATTGGAAATTCAGCCGCAGGACTGGCGGCTGCAGAAGGTATCAGGAAACTGGATAAGGACCGGAGAGTGGTTATTTTTACCGAAGAGGACCACTTTAATTATTCCAAACCACTGATAACATACTATCTGGCAGGAAAAGTCGGTATGGATAAAATCTATTTTAAGGATGAAAAGTTTTATCAGGATAATAATCTTGAAGTAAAAATAAAGACAAGGGTAAAAGATATAGACGCAGCTAAATTAATAATTAGAGTAGAAAATGGAGATGAATATAAATTTGGAAAGCTGCTTATTGCAAGCGGAGGAAAGCCTATCATCCCGAAAATCAAGACATCCGGTACTGGTCTGAATCAATCAGGCAAGTCTATTGGTTTTATAGATCCTACCAATTACAAGGAGATTGAGGGAATATTTACCCTGACCACTCTGGATGATGCAATAGAAATAAAAAAATATATTAAAAAAAATGAGATAGAAAACATATCAATATTGGGTGGAGGCCTAATAGGGCTAAAATCAGCTGAAGCTTTTCTGGAACTGGATATTAATATAAATATCATTGAACTTGCAGACAGGATTCTTGCAGCAACATTTGACCGGGAGGCATCAAGTATTATTGAAAATGCCATAGAAGACAGGAGTAGCAAGATCTACAAAAATAATACTATTGAAGAAATCTATGTAAAAAATGGGAAAATTAACGGTTTTAGGTTAAAAGATGGTGAAGAAATCAGCTGTAATCTGCTGGTAATAGCCGTAGGGGTCAGTCCGGATATTAATTTTGTAGATCCGGGTAAGATAAAAACAGGCAGAGGAATAATAGTAGATGATCATATGCAGACATCGGTCAGAAATATCTATGCATCCGGTGATATAGTAGAAGCCAGGGATATATTATTAAAGGAAAACAGGAATATTGCTATATGGCCCCTTGCTGTTATGCAGGGAATGGTCGCTGGAAATAATATGGCAGGAGGCAGTATGAAATACAGTGGTGGATTTTTTATGAATTCAGTAGAAATACTGAGCATTCCTTCAATATCCATGGGTATAACCAATATCAAGGATCATAAAGATGTAGAAATAATCAGGGAATTCAGGCCTGAATTAAATCTATATAAAAAAATAGTGATAAGAAAAAATAAAATCATTGGTCTAATTCTTATTGGAAATATAGAGAGGGCTGGCATTTATGCCGGACTTATAAAAAATATGATTGATCTGTCCAGTGTTAAGGAAAATATATCGAAGGAAGATTTTGGGATAATTCACTTTCCGGCAGAATATAAGAAGCACCTGGTGATCGGGGAAGGAATAGAAGTATGAGTTTTAAAATCAATGCAGAAGATTTAGATTATAAGACACTGAATGCAGAATTAAGAAGATACCTGAAAGAGGCTGACAGCAGTAGAATAGAGGAAGTAATACTAAAAGGTGTATTGGGCCAGAGATATATTGGTGTTGGCCTAAAAGATAATGTAAAAATAATCATCCATGGTACTCCGGGCAATGATATGGGAGCTTTTATGGACGGCCCATGCCTGGAAGTCTTTGGAAATGGTCAGGACGGCATTGGCAATACTATGAATTCAGGGAAGATCATTATTCATGGCGACGGAGGAGATATTCTGGGTTATTCATTAAGGGGCGGAGAAATATATATTGAAAAAAATGTAGGATTCAGATGTGGGATCCATATGAAATCATACAGGGATAAGATGCCGGTAATTGTGATCGGAGGAAGTGCAGGAAATTTCTTAGGCGAGTATATGGCCGGAGGCATTATTATAGTTTTAGGAATGTATGATCAGGATTTCTCCCATTTCCCATACAATATTAAATCCCGGATAGTCGGTGATTTTATTGGCACCGGCATGCATGGGGGCATTATCTATATCGGTAAAAAAGTGGAAAAATATAAATTAGGCAAAGAAGTGAAGGTCATGGAGCTGGATGAATTCGATAGGCGTATTTTAGAAAAATATACTAATAATTACTGTGATTATTTTGAAATAAATAAAAGCAAAATTCCAACAGAAAGTTTTATAAAGCTTATTCCTTATTCACATCGCCCATATGGAAAACTCTATACTTATTGATCCATTAAATTAAACTCATTAATAGACCAAATTTATTCAAATAACTTTTTCTGGAGAACACGGGACCAGAAAGAGATCGATATGGTGGAGGAATGTGAAGGCAAATTATATGGTTATGAGTTTAAATACTGAAAGAAAAAAGTAAAACCGACAGAGGATTGGCTTAAAACATATGACAATGCATCCTTTGAAGTAAAAAATCAGGATAATTATTTTGATTTTATTTTATAAAAGATCTAATGCTCCTTTTTTTATACGTTCTAAACTCGGTAGCATTTCATTTTCTAAAGCCATAATATAAGGCACAGGACAATTTCTTCCTGCAACTTCCCTCATTATTTCCACGAATTGATAGTAGAACCCCATTGTTTATTAAATTCTGTATTGTTAATTATCGTTTTATATAGCTCTCCTAGAAAAGTATCCATAGTTTCTAAAACATTATCAAAAACTACCTTCTCAACTTTTAATTTATTTAAAAAAGCTTGCCATTTTTTTACCATCGTATCATCACTCCCAAAGGACATAACTTGATTAAACAAGTCAATTGAATATGAGCGTTCACGATTGACAAAAGTTTTTTTGATTGCTTTTTGCAACAATGCACCATCAAAATTAAACTTACACGATAGATAATAAATATCATAATAGTCTTTCATACGGCTACTGAACTCCATCATTGAAAGAATAGCATCAAGTTTTTCTGCAATAGTTGATTCTAAAGAATATGT
>CBDUUS010000065.1:0-6565 GCA_965370465.1 uncultured bacterium
TCAAATCATTTTCAAATTCACTCTCACTTGCATACGAAGCTATTATAGTATCTATTTGCATGTCTATTTCTTCCCGTGATGCCACAATATTATTATCCCCCGCATACTGTTCCAGAAGTTTTACGACAAGAAGTGAATCTATTATATTTATCTCAAGATCTTTTCGTTCTTCATCGGTCAAGTTTGCACTTGCTTCCGGATCCTGTATCAGCAAGAAGTTCACATATGCCTCGACTTCATCCTGTCTTACAGATATATCATTTACTGTTGCTACGGTCTTACTGCAGCCAGCTGCAAATATCATAGAGATGGCAAGAGCTATTATTATGATCTTTAAGATTATTCCTGGCAAAATTCTTTTCAAGACGACCTTCCTTTTTAAAAAAATGTTAAAGCTAAAATCACATGGCCCCTATTATATCACTAAGACGGTCCATAACTAAATTTAAATCAATCTTTTTATCAATTTTTCTTATAGTTATTTGTCTGAACTGTGGCTGATATAGAATATCTTTATCAGCAGCGAGAAGATTAACGGCCCTGCTACTGTCAAGTAATACTTTTTTCATGATCAGCCCTCTGCCTGCAGAAAATCTGAGACTTTCAATACCAGCTTTGCGCAATAGGGATTTTATCCTTGCCAGTCCTATCAGATTTGATACGGCACCGGATATTTCACCATATTTTTTAATAAGTTCACTGCTTATCGCATCTATTTTTTCAAAACTTTCTGCTGCTCCCAATTTCCGGTAGATATTTATCCTCTCCTTCTGATTGCTTATATAGTTTTTAGGTATATAGGCGCTTAAGGGAAGATCTATTTGTATATTCACATCCTCTTTTACCTCTATCCCTTTCAATTTATCTATTTCTTCTTTTATTATCTGACAATACATATCATATCCCACACTATTGATATGCCCGTGCTGCCTGGGTCCCAGGATCTCGCCTGCTCCCCTGATCTCAAGATCCCTCATGGCTATATTGTATCCTGAACCCAGATCAGTATATTCTGAAAGTGTTCTGAGCCTCTGATATGCAGTAGTGCTTAGATTCCTGCGGCCGGGATAAAAAAGGTATGCATATGCCTGTTCAGACGACCTTCCGATTCTTCCTCTTAACTGATATAGCTGTGAAAGTCCGAACATATGTGAATTCTCTACAATAAGCGTATTTACATTCTCTATATCCATACCTGACTCTATTATCGATGTTGTAAGCAGAATATCATATTTTTTATTAATGAATCCTGCCATTATCTTCTCTATCCTTTGTCCATCCATCTGTCCATGTGCAAGCGCTATCCTGGCTTCAGGCAAAAGGCGGATAAGCTGATTTGATTTCTGTTCTATGCCCGATATCCTATTATAGACATAGTAGACCTGCCCTCCCCTTGCCATTTCTCTTTCTATGGCATTTTTTACTATTGAACGGTCCATCTCGCCTACAAATGTCTCAATAGGATTTCTTCCTTCCGGATAAGTCTCAATAAGGGCCATATCCTTTACGCCTGCCATGGACATGTACAGGGTCCGCGGAATAGGCGTTGCACTCAATGTCAGCACATCTACCTGTTTTTTTAAAAGCTTTATTTTCTCCTTGCTATTTACACCAAAACGCTGTTCCTCGTCGACTATGATAAGGCCCAGATCAGCTGGTATTATATCCTTCTGGAGTATCCTTTGCGTACCGATAAGCATGTCTACTTTACCAAGATTAAAATCTTCTACTATCCTTGCCTGGTCCCTTTTTTTTCTGAATCTTGAGATCACCTCAACATTTACCGGGAATTTTTTAAAACGCTCTGAAAAAGTCATAAAGTGCTGATCTGCAAGAATAGTCGTGGGAACAAGCATTAATACCTGCTTACCGTCCTCCATAGCTTTAAATGCCGCCCTTATGGCTACTTCTGTTTTTCCGAATCCAACATCGCCTATTACCAGTACATCCATTGGTCCGGGCGATTCCATAGCCTCTTTTACATATTTTATCGCTTTTATCTGATCCTCCGTCTCCCTGAATGGAAAGATCTCTTCTATTTCCGCCTGCCAGGAGCTGTCAGGCGGAAATGCATGTCCGATGGCAGATTGTCTCTCCGCATACAGCTTTGCAAGGTCCACTGCAAGTTTTTTAACGGATTTGCGCACCCTTTTTTTGAGAGAATCCCAATATTTTGAATCCAGAGGAGTTATCACAGGCTTCTTTGACCCTATATATTTATTGATCCTGTCAGCCTGCCATGTAGGGATATATAATTTATCCCCCTTCCCGTATTCTATAAGAAAGTACTCTCTTTTATGTCCACCTATCTGTCTTGATATTGTGTCTATATATATTCCTATTCCATGATTTTTATGGACGACATATCCGCCGGGCTTAAAAAATTGAAGATCTGTTTCAATCGCCTGGCCTTCTCCAGAAAAAACCGGGTCCATCTGCTGATATATATCAAGTTCTCCATAAATGGAAAGAAGGTGTGAATTAAATCCCCTGTACAGCCTGTCTTCTGAAATATATGCTATACCTTTTTTAAATAAGGCAGGATCCATGGATGCGCCAGACTTTCTGCTTTTTAGGGATTTGTATGATATTGAATTTTCAAACAGAAGATCTCTTATTTTTTTTCTTCTAACAGCACTATCAGATGATATTATTATTTTTTTATCCGCTTTTAGATCGGCCCTTATATTATCTGTAAAGATGCCTGCATCGCCCAGGCTTCTTTTTTGCCTGGATATACTGCTGAAAGCAAATTTCTTTAAAGCTTCCCCGCTATCCCGGATAGATACAAGGTCCATCCTTTGTCCATAATAATGTTTTTCAAATAAATTATTATTCACAAGATATCCTAAAAGAATATTTTCATCCTTTATGATCAGATTTTCAAAATCCCTTTCAAATATCCTTTTCATCATATCGATATCACTTTTAAGTTTTAAATAGACTTCAAGAGGATCGCAAAGAATAGTAGTGAAGCCGGTAAGATAGTGCTTAAGGATATCAAAGAGACTATACATGGATATATCTATATCAGTTTTTACTTTTTGATCGATCTCCCATAGATTTATATTGGGAAAAACCGCTATTTCATCTAATATATCTATATTAGTATGGTCCCTGAGGTCATAGGATGCTATCTTCTCCACTTCATCGATCAATTGATATATGCGCACAGGACCGGCCCGGGTAATATCGAATACGTTTATTATATCCCCTTTTACGCTAAACTCTCCCCTATCATAAACCTGGCTTACCCTTTCATAACAGTTTTTTATTAACCATTCTATGATACTATCCCGGTCATATTCCCGGCCCCTGATTATTTTAAGAATATCCAGGCTCTTTATCCTTTTTGCAGGTACCAGATTGACAAGAGAACTGGCAGTAGCAATGACTATATGCGGATGTCTTTTTTCTGTTCCGCTTCTTATAGAAAAATCCACAAGGTTTCTGACAGTATTCAGCCTTTCAACTATGCTCTGATTATCAGGTCTTTTATTTTTAAAAAAAATACTGCTGCCTATTCCCGGAAAGATAGATATTGCCGCCTGCGGCAACAGGCATCCTATTTCTTTTTGAAGTTGTATTGCCCTTTCCCTGGTAGATGCGACCATTACCGATGGTATCCCGGAAAGTTTGCTAAAGGCACTTACAATAAATGACCATACGGCCTCATCTGCGATCACAGTATCAGGCATAATGTTATTTTTGTATTCTTCTACAAATTTTTTCCACTGTAATGTTTCAGTAAAATACTCGATCATGATAGAATTTTATCAGATTTTAAAAATATCAGCCTGCAAGCTCAGGTCCCGGTTCTCAGACAGGCTCCCGGATAGATTATACAAAAAAATTGGTAATTATTCTCATGGATACATTATAGATAGGGAGACAACCGGGAGATCAGGGGGAAAGCACTTATTTCTTAATGAGGACCTTAATGTCAATTATATTTATTGGCTGCATGATCCATACCGTTTTCTATATAATCCTTGATGATCTCTGCAGAACGGCTGATAAGAAGATCCAATTCCTTTATCTCAGTCTTTCCAAACCTCCTGAGAACATAGTCCGAAGCTTCCATCCTACCGGGGGGCCTATCTACACCAAACCTGAGACGGTCGAAATCAAGGCTGTTTGTCTTTGCAAAAATAGATTGGAGGCCCCTGTGGCCAGCAGTACTTCCTCCCCTTTTGATCTTTATGCGTCCAAATTCTAAATCTATATCATCATGTATGACAAGCATTCTGCTTATTTCTTCTCCATAGAACTTCAGGGCTGCAGCTGCAGCAGAACCGCTATTATTCATGAAGGTCCGGGGTTTTAATAAAAGAAGACTGGCATCTGAATATTTGGCATCTACGGCTGCTGAATTGAATTTGGTATATTTATTTCCTGAATCGGTCCCGGAAATCAACTCATCTATCACGGCAAAACCAATATTATGCCGCGTTCCTGAATAATCTTTTCCTGGATTGCCGAGACCGACAATCAAAATCATAGGTTCTACTCTTTCCCTGATTTTTTTTGTTTGTCTCCTGTTTCAGCTTCACCCTCTTCTTCAGGTTTTTTCTCCCCGATGATCTCAGGTTCTTCCATTTCCTCTTCGGCTTCTTCTTCAGTCACAAGTTCTTCTTCCTTGAGTTCGGTAGGCGGAATTATTGATACAATAACTTCAGATGGGTCATTTAATATCTTTATCTTTTCATCAATCTCTACATCTTCAACCCTTATGATCTCATTCATGCCAAGATCCTTGATATCATAATCTATTTTTTCCGGTATATTTCCTGGAAGGCAAAATATATGAAGCTCTCTAAGTCCGTGCTGCAGTACTCCGCCGCTTTCTTTTATCCCCACAGCTATATCCTCATTTATGATTCTTACCGGTACGACTGTCTCAATCTCTTTTTCCATCTGTATCCTCAGAAAATCAAGATGTATTATTTCCCTGGATATGGGGTCCCTCTGATATTCTTTTATGATGACAGCCTCTTTATCCTTGCTTTTTTCATCCAGCTGTATGTCAAATATTACACTTGATATGCTGTGCCCCTTAAGTAAACTGGTAAGCTTTTTCCTTTCGATTTTAATACTTGCCGGTTCTTTCTTGAGCCCGTACATCACTGCCGGTAAATAACCTGCTCTATCAAGCTTTCTCGCAGTATTGTTTTTTACTTCTTTTTCAACTCTTTTTTCAACTTTTAAAGCTATGTTTTTCATTAATACTCACACCTATCCTGATTATAAATCTTTATACTAAATTTTCACCTTTAAACAACTCGCTTACGGAGTTGCAATAATAAACTTTTTTAATAGTTTTTGCAAGCAAAGGAGCTATTGAAAGCACTTTAATTTTATCGGGATCATATTTTCTTTTAATCGGGATAGTGTCAATGACCACTGTCTCATCAACACTCGAATTCTCCAACCCGGATAGTGCTTCCCCGGAGAAAATAGGATGTGTCGCACCAATATATACTTTTCTGGCGCCGCGCCTTTTAAGCATATCTACTGCACTGAACAATGTTCCGCCTGTATCTATCATATCGTCGAAGATTATCACTTCTTTCCCATTGACATCCCCGACTATGTTTTCTATCTCAGCTTTATTTGGAGCGGGCCTTCTCTTATCAAGTATGGCCAGTGGAAAGTGGAGCCTTTTTGCAAATATGGAAGCTCTTTTTACTCCTCCCACATCAGGGCTTATGACTACGCCGTTCTTAATATCCTTATCCTTAAAATATTTTGATATTATTGGAATGGCCGTTATATGATCGACAGGTACATCGAAAAATCCCTGTATGGTCGCAGTATGAAGGTCCACAAGTATTGCTCTGTCTATTCCTGCCACTGACAGCAGATCTGCAAACAGCCTGGCAGATATGGGCTCTCTCCCCTCGGATTTCTTATCCTGCCTGGCATAGCCATAATGGGGTATGACAGCATTTATAACAGCTGCAGAGGCTCTCTTTAAAGCGTCTATCATAATAAGGAGCTCCATTATATGATCATTTACCGGCTCACTGCAGGTCTGTATGATAAATACATCAGCGCCTCTTACGCTTTCATCGAATCTGACATATATTTCCCCGTTTTTAAAATGCGTCCTTGAGACATTTCCAAGTTTGATTTGCAGATTATCTGCTATTTTTTCAGCCAGTTCCGGAGAAGAGGATCCGCTAAAAAGCATCATTCTTTTATTTTTCGTCTCTTCCTTTACGCCCAGATTATTTTTCATACTATATTTCTCCCGGTCCATTTTTTCTATTTTTATATCTAACGGCACTATTTTTAATATGCCTTTTATTTATCCTCCGTCTGAGTATATCCCCGACTTCAGAAAGCTGGGATCTGTCATTTACACCTCTTGCTTCCTCGTGATCGGATAATATAAAGGTCTCTACTTTCTCTCCTTTGCTTATAAGCATCTCCACAATATCAGTTAGGTAATACTCGCCCTGTGAATTCTGCGCATCTATCTTATCTATATTTTTCTGCAGGCGATCTCTTTCAAAACAATAAATAGATGAATTCACTTCAGTTATCATCTTTTCTTCAAGGG
>CBDUUS010000066.1:0-6539 GCA_965370465.1 uncultured bacterium
AAAAGCGGTTATTGCTATTATTACTGTATAAATCCAATACGTCCCATTACTGGATGCTTTATCTTTCATATCCTGCTTTCTCCTTATTTTAAATCTATTATCTAATTAGTTACCGGTGAAACTTTAATTAAAAATATACCAGAATATGTAAATTATGGATATAAATAAATTGAAAATGGGACCATATATTACCCATGGCCTGTTTTTATACAGGATTTGGTGCTGATATTCTCATTAAATTCAGTTATACTATAATATTAATAAAATCTAACAATAATAAAAAAAGATCCAGGCAGGTATTCTGTTAAAGTTTTTAAAAAGATTTGAGCGGATAATAGCTTTTTCCCTTATCAGTATGATGTCAGTGATCATAATTCTTTCTGTGCTGGAATTGGGCTGGACCATTACAAAGGATATCATTGATAATTTTAAAGGGCCATTAAATTTTATGGTACTTGATAACCTTTTAGCGATCTTTGGATTATTCTTATTAATATTGATAGGTGTCGAACTCCTGGAAACAATGAAAATATATCTCAGGGACGATACAGTGCACATCGAAGTTATTATATTAGTAGCTATAATTGCTATAGCGCGTAAGGCTGTTGTATTGGATCTGGAAAAAGTAGATGCCCTTACTATTATGAGTCTGGGAGTACTTGTAATTGCACTATCTGTCGGATACTTTATTATAAAAAAAGTCCAGAAAAAATAAGTGTGTCTGCACTAAGATTATGATGCTAAAATCGGAAATGGTGCGGTTATTATGCATTTAGCGATGGCGGAAGAGGTCAGTATCCTTTCAGAAAGAATAGTCGAATTTTCTCAATCAATCAGCATCATAGAAGATACAAAAGAGCTTAAACATGCATGTAAAAAATTAAAAAAGTTCGCAAAAAAGGTTATCGAGGCAAATCTGGATACAAGAATGAATAGGGCAGTATTTTTAGACAGAGATGGTACGATAAATGAAGATGTAGGGGCTCTTTGCTCAAAAGATAGCCTTATTTTTATTCCCCATGCCATTGAGGCTTTAAGGATCCTGCAGAAGCAATTTCAGCTCTTTATTATTACCAACCAGGCGTGGATCGGCAAAAATGTCTTTAGCGAAGAGGAGTATCTGGAATTCAGCAAATATTTTGAAATGGTTCTTAAAAATAAAGGGATCACAATAAAACATATATATCATTGTCCGCACACAAAGGAAGAAAACTGTATTTGCCGTAAGCCTGGCTCATATTTTATAAAAGAGGCAGAGAGAGACTATGGTATCGACTTAGAGAATTCCTTTGTTATCGGTGATCATCAAAGCGATATAGAGATGGGCCGCGAACTTGGAGTAAGTTCTGTATATGTATTGACCGGCCATGGTAAAGAAGGTGTGGAAGGGTTGACAGTAAAGCCTGATTTTATTGCCCGTAATATTTACGAGGCGGCTGCCTGGATCATGAAGGCCGGAAAAGATAAGAATTGCTTATCGTAGAAAAAAATAAAAGAATAGGATCATGAAGTTCTTATATCTACTATGCGGGCTATCATTGTTTTTATAATATTACTATTATCAGTAATATTCTTCCTGAGATCTATATCATAATCATTTAAGATTCCAAATATTTTTACAATCTCGGACTCTGAATAATTCCTGGAGTATTTAATATATTTGCTCACCATCTTTCCGATAAAATAAGGAGGCATATATATATTTTTAGAAAGATAATCTGTGGCCGATGCCCCGCCTTCTTCTGTTTTTATATATAGCATGCTTTTAAACATCCTGTGTATCAGCGTAATGAGGCCCAGCAGTTTTTTGTCTTCTTTGAGTATATCTTCAAGTGCCTCCAGGCTTCTGTTTTTGTCTCTTTCTCCAAGAAAATCCACAAGATCAAATATTTTCATGGAATGAATCCGTTTTACAAGAAATTTTACTGCCTCTCTGTCTATCACCTTTTCATCTTCCGAGCTTATATAATCAAAAAGTTTATTATATTCATTTTTTAGCAGCTGCATGTCCAGATTAACATTTTCCACAAGCAGGACCTTTGCATCATCGGTAAAAGATATTCCATCCGAAGAGGCTCTATCCTCCAGCCATTTTAGCAGATCTCCGGATACACGTGACCTGAGCTTCCTGACAATACCTATCTTCTTTATTGCATCAAGCAGAACTTTATTTATTTTTTCCCTGGATGCAGTAAATATATAAACTACTCCCGGCTGGCTTCCCTTTTCTCCATCACCCTCAATATCTTCCCCTGAAAGCATTTTTGCCGCAAGTTTCTGAAACTCTGCCGGAGCACTATCTATGCTCTTGAGTACGACTATCTTATTGGAAGAAAAAAGCGATTGCGTAGAGACAAAATTTTCAAAATCCTCCAGAGTGCTTTTGTCGCATGAATCAAATATTTTAAGATCGGTATCAGTATTTGCCTTACTGTCAGCATAGCTTCTGACCTCTTCTATCTTTTCATTAAGGGTACTGTCACTCCTGCTGATATATAGATATGCTTTTTTAAATCTGGTAGGATTATTTTTCATTTTAGATCAACTCATATTTCATATATTTTCTAATTCTCTACTACTTGTCCTTAAAAATCAAACCTTTTGGCAAGTAATATTTTTGCTATGGCCAATGCAATAAAAATTAATAAATAATATGAAGATAACCACTGTATGGGCATATTTTCAATCTCTATTGCAGGGAAAATGGAATCTGAGAAGAAATCTGCAATTCCGGATACGGCTTCAAAGAAAAAAGGAGTCATCTTTAAAACAGCTCCCCCGGCAGGCGGCCATATTATGCTTATAAATGCTGCCAAAAAAAGCATGGAAATAAGAATATAAAAAAATGGAAGGATAAATAGATTTGAAACTGGCGAGATCAATGGAAGGCTTTTAAAATAGTATAATAGCAGCGGTCCGCATACGATCTGTATAGAGACAGTCAGCAGTATTGCAGCTGTGAAATAATTATTAGTCATCTTCTCCGGTATTTTAAATACCTTTAGTATATTTCTCATAACAGGATACACAAATACTACTCCGGCCATGGCTGAAAAGGAGAGCCAGAAACCAGCATCATCTATAAATAATGGGTTAAGTGTGAGCATAGCCATAAAGGATATGCACAATATCCGGGAGGATCCACGTTCCCGGTTCCAGCTTCCAGCAATTATTGCGCTCAATACCCATATAGTGGCACGCATAATACTTGCCCCCGGGCCCAGTATAAAATTATACAGTATAAGTATTATTATGATAAAGGCAATAAGCAAAGGCTTCTTTACTACTTTTCCAAGAATTATATAGATAATAAGCGCCAGAAATGATATGTGCATCCCGGAGATAGCCATAAGGTGGGCGGTTCCGCTTTTTTTAAACCTGTCATATTGATATTTCGATATACCGGTCCTATCCCCCAGTATCAGAGCCCTGGCAAGCGGGCTGTGTCTGTAGTCAAGGTTATGGGTAAAGGTCCGCTCTATGCATCTGTATATCTTTTGCCTGAATCCAAATATCATATCATATGGTCCATCTCTCTCCAGAAACTCTATATTGCTGCTATTTGCCTTTATAAATATATCGCCTCCAGTGACGTAGAGCTCACCCTCTATATTTAAAATATCATCCCTTTCGATATTTTTATCATCCTGGCCCTTTAATATGATATTTACCACATAATCACTCTCGTTCAGGGTCCGTGATTCTTTCCGGGAGACTTCCAAATAATCAGATCTTTTGATTACCATATCAAAATATGTGCTGCCGTATAAAAGTTTGGGATGGCTGGAGACCCTGCCGCGGACCTGTACCATGGCTATGCTGTCTGTACAGTCTTCTCCCGGGCCCATCAGTGAACGGTCCTTATTATTATTGGATATCATAAATCCGCAGATGAAAAATATTATCACCGGTATTACTGCTAAAAATATGATCACTTTCTTATCTGCTTCTATCCTCTCCGGGCAAACTATCTTTAAATAAAAATAGAATGACCCAAAAAGGATAGAAAACATAAATACTATCAATATATTGTGAAGATATGCAGGTACCTCAAAAACTGACAGGCTTTCCATCCCCGCATAGAGGCCGCACCCAAAGGATGCGGCCCATAGGATATAATAAGACTTAAGGACCTCTTCCTTTGACTTTTCTAACAGGATGATCTTAAATTCATTGAACCTTTTCATATTAATTAAGACACATTAGATATTTATCAGGTCCCTGACCTTTTCAAATTTTTTCGGCCCTATCCCGATTACATCCATGAGCTGCTCTTTATTTTCAAAGGGCCCATATTTTTCCCTGTATTCTATAATATTTCCCGCAGTCACGGGACCTATCCCCGGGAGCTCTTCCAGCTGACTGGATATTGCCGTGTTTATATTTATGATCCTGCTATCTCCTGAAAGACTTCCGTTGAGATCTGTATCTTTTAGATAGGACCCTTCAGAGACTTCTTCTTCTGAGGGCACATATACCTTCTGCCCATCAGATACTTTCTGTGCCAGGTTCAATGCATCAAGGCATGCATCCTCTGTCTGGCCTCCGGCAATATTAATAAGGTCCATTATCCGGCTCCCCTCCTCTGCCTCATATACTCCAGGATCATTGACTTCCCCGCATATGTGAACTTTAAAAGTGGCCCTATCTTCCTGTATAACAGAATTTCCCTCCGCACTATCCTGTGTGCCTTGAATTTCGGGGCTCTCTTCCATACAGAAACTCCTGACAATATTTTCATTCCTTTCTATCTCCCTTTTCTGATTAATAAATACCAGAGTAAAGATTATCAGCGTGATAAGAAGGAAAAAGAAAACTGTGAGATAAAAATGTTTTTTTGAAAAATATCTTATATTCTGTCCCCAGAATAATATTCTTGAAAAGATTTCTCCAAAATTAAATGACCCCATATCCTCCAGGCCTCTGTAAAAAATATTTTATAAAATTTATTTATTTATATTTATGTGCTATTATATATTAGCACATATACATTATTATAATAATATTTTTAAAGGAATATGAAAAATATCACTTTTACCCTGCACTCTCTTTCAAAAATCGAGATCCTAAAACGTCACGGCTTTTTCATTAAATGGAGCCTGATCATTGATATGCTCGAGAATCCCGGCAGGATCCATCCTGGATACAGAAACAGAAAAGTCGCAGAAAGAACACTGAATAAGAAAATTATGATAAGGGTAATCTTTTCAGAATATAATAATTATATAAAAGTAATAACTCTATATCCTTCCAGGAGGAGCATAAATGGAAACAAGATACAGCAATGATGAAGATATTTTAATGGTTGAACTTTCAGATGAGAATATCCTTTATGCGGAAGAGTATGGCCCCCTCATTATCCATTATTCCAAAAATGATAGGCCAGTTCTTCTGGAATTGCTGAATGCCGGAGGACCGCATTAAACAAAAAGTATAAGAATTTAAATAATAAAACATTTTTTTATTAAGTTATTGTTTCAGGCTATGATACTTTTTAATGAATTCTGCCGGAGAAAATATTTTTACCTGTCTGTAATTATTTTTTGGAAAGTGCTTTCTATTGCCTGTAACTAATACTTTTATATTCCCGGCTACAGCAACTTCTAAAAAGGGGAGATCATCTTTATCTGGTAGTGGTATATCTAAAGGCTCCGAAATGATTTTTATTCCATCAGTTTCTATTTCTTCTAATATATGATCCACTGACTCCCTGTCAAAGCTAAATTTTTTCCTGAGTAAAACTTCTCTATATTCACCGGTGATCCTGCTGTCGATACCCGGCTTTATTTTCCCGCTTAAGATCAATTTTAATATGGTGCCGGAAGAACTGTTTGGATTTATTAAACCAGATACTATTATATTTGTATCCACTACGATTATCAATTTATCTCTCCCTGCGGACTAACTGGACCTCTTTTTCTATGTCTTTAATTGTAAGCTTATTCAAGCCTTCATCTATTGAATATTTTTGCAGTGTTTCCATTGCTTCCAGAGCTCTGCTTCTGCGCAAAGAAGCCAGATTCTGTTCAAGCCTGTCTTCATCGGTACTATTTAATATCGCAAAGGGTTTTCCATTCAGAGTCAGAATAATATCTTTTTCAATTTTTAATTTTTTCCAGACATCGCCTGGCCGGAGCCTTAGTTCTCTTACATTAATAAATTTCATCTACATCACCTCTTACAGTTATTATATTATTTGTCCTACAATAAGTAAACATTCGATTTAGAGAAAAATTATTTCCGAAAGGAGTAATATATATTAGGACAGAAGAGGTTCTGAAGATTGACCGCTTTCTCAGTGAATAACTATTGCCAGGATATTTTGTAATTCGGTTAAAGTTAGTTATTTAGGAACAAATATATAATTCTATCTGACAACAATATTTACCAGCTTATCCGGTATGATTATCGTCTTTACAATATTCTTTCCATCGGTGAAGATCTTTACCTTTTCCGAGGCCATGGCCCGCTCCTCCATATCTTTCTTTGAGGCGCCCATCGGCATATCCATTCTGTCCCGTAATTTACCATTTACCTGA
>CBDUUS010000067.1:0-6506 GCA_965370465.1 uncultured bacterium
TACGATTCCAATAGATCTTTCCATAAATCAAACTCTTTAAAATCCAGTTCTTAAATCCATATGGATCTGCTGCATCAGCATCGCTAATGGCCCTATAAGGCTGCAGCGTACTCCACAATGGTCATTCTTTAAATCTTTTTCGGTTTTGAACTTTTATTTGCCGCTATTGTCTTTTTTCCTTCCCTCACAAATTTGCTTGAATTAAATTTGTCAAGCTCTTCATGAGGTCTTGGAATAATATGTGCACTCACAACTTCCCCGACTCTCTTTGCAGCTGCTGCTCCGGCATCCACTGCTGCTTTGACTGCACCTACATCTCCCGCGACTTCTACTTCAACCATGCCTCCGCCGGCATAATTTTTTGCTATGAGCTTTACATTAGCAGCCTTGACCATAGCATCTGCAGCTTCAACTGCCGCAACCAGTCCCCTGGTCTCAATAAGTCCCAATGCTTCGCCGTTCATCTATTTCTGCCTCCTTATTTATACAATAATCTAAATCAATATTATTTTACAAAATTCATACCGCCCGACACATACATCCTTCTTTCCTTTGTATAGGCCCTGGGCGTCGTATTTCCTTCTCCGGTAGCTCCTGCAATTGTCCATGCTGTACCGCCCTTTGCATTTTCAGCTGCCATAATTTGTGATCTTCCATTGACTATAAAGTTTGTGGTATTGATTACCTGGCCCAATCTTGTGATTCTGCCGATATCTTTTGAATGTATCATGGCAGTATGGCCAAATCCATGCTCTACCCTTATAGCAGCAGCCATCGCTTCTTCAAAACTATCTACAACAAGTATAGGAAGGACCGGCATAAGCTGTTCATGCTGTATCATGGGGTGGGATTCCTGATCCGCAACAAATACTGCTAGCATTATCCCCTGATCACAATTTACACCTGCATCACCAAGTATCGCGGCAGCATCCTTTCCGATATAGTCCTTGTTTATCTCTCCGTCCTTGACCACCAGATTTACTACCTTTTCAGCTTGTTCCCTATTAAGCACTGCAGTACTATTCCTGCTGAAAGCCGAGAGTAATTTGTCCGATATGCTTCTTATACATATGCAGACCTTTTCCTCATTACAGAGGATATTATTATCAAAGCTTGCTCCATTCATTATTTCCACCGCGGCTCTTTCAATATCAGCAGTCTCATCCACTATAACCGGAGGATTCCCCGGTCCAGCGCCAATGACTTTTTTCCCGCTTTTCATGGAAAGCCTTACAATGCCGGGACCGCCTGTAGCCGTTATCATATCTACCTTATCGCTTTTGAAGGCTGCCGATACATTTTCTACCTTTGACTTTGCGGCTCCTGTTACCAGATTTGCCGGTCCTCCGGCCTCTATAATCGCACTATGTATTACCTTTATGGCTTCCAGGCTGCAATTATGTGCCGCGGGATGGGGAAGAAATACTATGCTATTACCTGCAGAGATCATTACGATAGCATTGTTTATGATGCCTGGAGTAGGATTGGTCATAGGGGTTATGGCAGCAATAAGACCATATGGCGCCCTGTCTATAGTTATGGTACTGACCTCATCGCTGTATGTCTTTACATCGAGATCCTCAGGACCAGGAGAGAGATTAACAGCTACTTCATTCTTTGTGATCTTGTCTTCATACCTTCCTATTTTTGTCTCATCTGCAGCAAGTCTTGCAAACTTCTCTGCATTCTCCAGACATCTTTTCCTTATATTTTCAATTATCTTAAATCTTGCTTCCCTGCCCATATCAACAAGTTTTGGCTGGGCATCTTTAGCGGCACTTATAGCATCGCCGACTTTTTCAAATATCCCGTTTCCCGGAGAAGTGCCGGGAGCCGTTTTAAAAGTCGATGTGCCCGGGGTGGTCATCAGATTATTTACCACACCTCTTACTATCTCTTCTATTTGATTCTCATCTATAGCCACATTTTACCTCCTCTACTGTCTGTAGCTGATCTTAATGCCTCTATTAAGGGCTTCGTCCCTTGCCAGCGGACTAAGTATTACATCTTTTGTGACCTCTATGCCTTTTGACGCATAATCATCCAGATCGGATGTGGTGATCACTATTTTCTTCTGTTTGTTTTCAGCAATATCCCTCTCGACATCCGCATCGCTGGATCCGGATACAGTAACTGCCTGATTCATGCTCTTTAGTATATTGGTATCAGTTATTTCACCGGTAAAACTGTTATCCGGGATCTGAGGCGGAGTATTCTCGCCATTTGCCATCTGAAGCGAGATCGGAGACACACATGAAGCATCCACTATTTCCACCAGGGTGCCGTTTACAATATCCGCAGCATTACCGTCATCAGTATCGACATGCATCTCTGATTTAAAATCAGGCGATACCCTTGCCTGTACATTATTAAAGGTAAGGCCCTTGGGTCCGGATATCCTTACATCTATCAGGTCATTGTCTTCTACGCCAAAATAGCCGGCATCCTCTGTTGACAGATGTAAATGCCTATTTGCCCTTATTACGCCTTCCTTTAAATAAACTGCTCCCTTTGGACCTATCACTACTGCAGAAGCAGTGCCTGACAACTGGCCCGAAGGTTTGACTGGCGCATCTATACCCAGTATTATGCAGTCAGTCTTGGCCAATTCTACCTGTGTTTTATCCCGCAGAGGACCCAGGACCCTTACATTCTGGAGAGCACTGAGTCTGGGGCCCACAATAGTCACCGTTTCCTTGTATGCATATGTACCGGGCTGGTAAAGATCTTTTAATACCTGCATCTCATACCCTTTGCCAAAAAGTACGTCAACATGTTCCCTGCAAAGATGTATATGGCGCACAGATATCCCGCATACCACTTTTTTCTGTGATGGTGCCTCCTGGCCGCCGCTCCTGCCGGATATTTTTCCGGACTTCTCAGTAATGGAGCTTACGGATGCGCTCGATTCCAGTCTGGACATCACATTAGATACGATATCCTTTATTAATCTTTCGGTATCCACTTAAAATACCTCTCTTTTTATTCTTTTGGTAAGATCATATCCAGGTCAGCATGGGGCCTTGGAATAACATGAACTGATATCAGTTCTCCAACTCTCTTTGCTGCTGCCGCTCCTGAATCAACTGCTGCTTTTACTGCGCCTACATCGCCTTTTACGATAACTGTGACCAGTCCGCCGCCGATTCTCTCCTGTCCGACCAGCTTTACATTGGCAGCCTTTACCATTGCGTCAGCTGCTTCTATTCCGCCTACAAGTCCTCTGGTTTCTATCAAACCAATTGCTTCTCCTGCCATTTTTTTCTCCTTTTCTTTTTTTTACATTTGCTTTATCAATAAAGACATCCAATAGCAGTCAGGATGCCCTTATTTACTATATATCATTTATTAATTATATTTGCCACTATCTTGCTTACTATCTCAACCAATTCGCTCTTTCTTAATGTGACCAGCTCATCATCGCCATCAGATGGGCCGCTGCCATTTCCATTATTTCCACCTGATGCAGCTCCGCTTTCCGCACTATCAATAAGCTTGTCCCCGATCTTGCAGCCCGCATAACCATCATCGTCTTTTATAAAGTTGGAACGTAAATCTATTATCTTCCTGACATTTTCCTCGCTTATATTATTAACATTTCCAAGGGTCTTTGCGAGAAGGCTTATCTTTGCAAAAAGCTCCATGCTTTCCATCCTGTAATATGCCTGATAGACATCTCCCCCTATCGTAAATGCCCCATGGTTTTCCATAAGGAATGCATTATGATCCTTAAGATACTTTCTTATGCTGTTTGGGATCTCCTGTGTCGAGGGCGTGCCGTATTCGGTAAGCGGTATGGATCCCAGAGAGACTATGATCTCAGGGATTATACACTGGTCAAGCGGAAGTCCCGCTACAGCAAATGCTGTAGAATAAGGCGGATGTGCGTGAACTGCAGAATTTATGCCCGGCTTGTTTTTAAATACATCAAGGTGAATCTTTACCTCTGAAGATGCTTCAAGCTCTCCCTCCAGCTTATTTCCATTCATATCTACTTTTACAAGCTGGTCAGTGGTAAGATAGCCCTTGCTCATCCCGGTAGGAGTACAAAGTACTGAATCCGGCCCTATCTTTATGGATATATTCCCATCATTGGATGCTACCCAGCCATTTCTATACACTCTCTTACAGATCTCTATAATATCATTTCTGTACTGGCTCTCTGTCTTTTGATAAGTCATTTTTCCTTCATTTCTGAATCATATAATTACTTAAAAACTTCTTTTATTCCTCTAAGGTCCCTATATTGATCTCTTGTATACATTAACAAAAACCTAATAGCTGCATAATGAGCTCTTCATCCACCTTAATGCCTGCCTGTCAGGTCCGGATATTATTCTATATGCCAGAAGAGAGCCCCTTTCCCCCAGATAGGCCGCAGCATTCTTCACCGCTTCACTCAGGGCTGAAAGGGTGCCGGTTATTATATAAAAACTATTTACACCGCATCCTTTTGCCAGCCTGTATTCAATAAAGTCGACCCGGGCGCTATTGAGTGCAATATCAGATGAATTGATAAGGTCCGCCATATTGGGCCCTTCTATTATTCCTATGGCACCTTCAGATCCGGGGTTTCCCAGCTTGCCGCCGATAGCCTCTATTACCTTCCGGTTTATACTACTCACTATGGCACTGCTGAAGAGATGGCGTCCGCCCTGCTGCAGGGCTATGCTTTCCGCACTTATA
Source organism: uncultured bacterium (assembly GCA_965370465.1). Lineage (GTDB taxonomy): Bacteria > Actinomycetota > Humimicrobiia > Humimicrobiales > Humimicrobiaceae > M55B120. Next base: position 4,687 of record CBDUUS010000067.1, read on the forward strand.
AGGGCGCTGATCTCACCTTCTGCAATAGTTATGTATTTCCCGGGGCACAAAGTACTTGCCTGGATAATATTTATAGAAGCAGATTTGGCCATGCTGTCAGTTACCATTATCCCGCGGGATATGCTTTTAAACTCTGCTATTAGAATATTTCCTTTTTTACTGTCTTTCATTATAAAAACTTTTATATCTTTTTAATCGCTATATGATCAGTCTCGATCTTGCTTATTTTGCCATCAATGGAGCTGTGAATCTTAGCCCCGAGCTTGCCTTCCGGTATATCTGCTATAAGGTCCCCTCTTTTTACTTCTGCCCCTTCTGAGAGCACCGGAACACACGGGGCCCCTATATGCTGGGACAGGTATATTTTTACACTTTCAACTTCCGCATTAAATTCAGACATAGGGGCCGGGCTGTCATATTTATCTATCTCAAGCCTTTTTTTGAGCCTTGATACCGGTACCTTCCTGAACTGCCTGAATTCATTGGCTTTCAGTTCGCTGCGGGTATGCGGATTTTTGATGCCCAGACGGACCAGTTCATCCTTTATATAATTGAATACTGACCTTGCCGAAAGATCCATAACACAGGAATACAACTCACATAAGCCGCAGTCGCAGCAAAGATAGGCAAAATCGAAATTCTTTATATCTTCATCAGAAAGCTTGCCCCTATAGAGCTTTTTCATAAGCTCATCGGGGAAAATATCATGCCCGAGCAGATACCTTGGACAAAGATCGGTGCACATCCTGCAGGAAAGACATATCGCCTGAGCCCTCTTAAGGTCCGCTGATATCCCTCTTTTCTTGTTTTCAATGACTATATTGTCTTCCGGCAGTACTATTATAGATTTTGTAGTCTTCCTGACAGCATAATCTGCGGGATCTATAAGTTTTCCCATCATCGGGCCGCCGTCTATCACAGCATTCTCTTCCCCCTTTATTCCCCCGCAATAATCGATCAGCTTTTTGACCGGAGTACCGACAGGCACCAGAAGGGTCATGGGACTTCCGACTTCTCCATTGACAGTCACATATTTATTTATTACTTTTTCACCTTCAAGAGCATTTGAGACATTGAGAAGCGTCTCCACATTTATAACCACTACTCCTACCTGGGGCGGTATTCCTCCCTCCGGGACGATCTTAGAAGTGACTTCATTCACAAGCACCTGCTCATCTCCTGCAGGATAAAAATCCTCCAGCTTAAATATCTCAAACTTGAATTCTTCCTGTGAAAATGCCTCTATTATATCTATTGCCTTTTTATTCTTCTTCTTTATGGCAATGATCGTCCTTTTTGCTCCCACAAGCCCTGAAGCGGTCCTTATGCCTTTATGGATCCTGTTAAAATCAAATTCCAGGAGCTGCCTGTCAACATTTATCAGCGGCTCACATTCAGCAGCATTGATTATAAGGGTATCTGCATCTGCCTCAAGTTTTATATGTGTTGGGAAGCCTGCGCCCCCCGCACCGACTATGCCTGCTTCTTTTATTATATTTATCTCTTTTGCAGCCATTAATTCTCCAGATTTATCTTATCCACTTTTGCAACTATGGTCGCATCTATATTCTTACCCTTCGTAGCCGCAGTCTGTTTGGCGGCGCTCCCGGTCACAATAAGGGCCAGTTCTCCCTCCCCGACTCCTACGGTATCTGCAGCTACATAATAATCCCCTGCATCTTTTAGATCCGGACCAGTAGTCTGCACCATAAGAAGCTTAAAACCTTTCAGGGTATCATCCTTTATAGTGGAAGTGACACTTCCTATTATTTTTACAAGTTTCATAACTGCCTAACCTTCAATGACTTTATCCTTAAGTT
>CBDUUS010000068.1:0-6375 GCA_965370465.1 uncultured bacterium
ATGGTTAGTCTGTTAAATAAGTGAATTACGGAAACTTAAAAAATTAATAATATGAAATAATAAAAGGAACCAATAAAAATAATGAATAGGATCACACATCTATTTCATCTCGGGAAAGTGTATATAAATTATATCTTAAGGAGAAATTACTGTGGTTATGCTCCCACCAGATTATGGATAGAGCTATCCAGCAGATGTAATCTAAAATGCCGGCTCTGTGTAAATAAAGACATCCCTTCAAGTCTCAAGGGAGATATGGATTTTGAATTATATAAAAAAATAATCGATGAAGTAAAGGGACATGTATATGATATAAACCTATTTCATAGAGGCGAACCTCTTTTACATCCGGATCTCATTAGCATCATAAACTATGCGAATGAGTGAAATATCAAAACCAGGATACATACAAATGCAACATTGCTCACACAGGAATTAGGTAAAAGGATCATACGGTCAGGATTGGATCTGATATCACTCTCCTTTGATGGTTATACAAAAGAGATATATGAAAAAAACAGGGTAAATGCCAGTTATGAAAAGAGTCTTAACAATATAATAACTTTTTTGAAAACAAAAAAAGAGCTTGGCTCAGATAAGCCGTTCACTATTTTACAGATAATGGAGTTTGATGAAGAATTAAAAGCTGAAGACTTTGCAAAACAGAAAAAGAGATTTATAGATAATTTCAAGGACCTGCCTCTGGATAAGCTTGTCATAAGGATACCCCATAATTGGGGCGGCCTTCTGGATATTGATGGGATCAAAAAAATAGATAAAAATAGTTCAAGACTTATACCCTGCACATTTCCATGGTACTCACTAACGGTCTTTTACAATGGAAAAGTATATTTATGCCCGCAGGATTTTGATGGAAAAATATTGCTTGGTGACCTGAACAAGGATTCAGTGATGGATGTCTTTAATGGTAAAGCTATCAGGAAGATAAGAAATGACTTTAAGACTGGAAATATAAAAAAAGTAAGCCCCTGCAAGGATTGCGATAGGATATGGAGAAAGACTTTCATGGGAATACCAGGAGAGTATCTGGGAATGTTTATTAAAGATAGCTTCAGGAAATAAAGAATGAAACAACAAAAGAAAAGAAACTTTAAGGTCCTTATGATAGCGCCTACCCCGTTTTTTGCTGACAGGGGTTGTCATGTGAAAATCTATGAGGAAATTAAGGCGTTTTCTAAAAGAGGCATAGAAGTAGTCCTGGTAACCTATCATATCGGAAGGAATATTGAAGGAATAGATATTAGAAGGATATTTAAAATACCCTGGTACAATAAGCTGGAAGCAGGACCGTCCATACATAAATATTACCTCGATATAATACTTGCTTTCAAATCACTATTTATAGCTCTCAAGTTTAGGCCCGATATAATACATGCACATCTTCATGAAGGTGTCTTTGTGGGAAGGTTCGTAAAATTTTTTATAAGGCGGCCGATAGTCGCTGATTACCAGGGTAGTATGACCGGAGAAATGCTTGATCATGGTTTTATAGATAAGAAAAAGCTGTCATTTAGATTAAACCTATGGCTGGAAAATATTATTAATAAATTTCCCGATAAGATTATTTTAAGCTCTACAAAGGCAGTAGATTATTTACTGGATAATTTTAATATCAAACCTGAAAAGGTTACTGCTTTTATTGAGGGGACAGATACTGAAAGATTTCATCCTGATTATGATATAAGGGATCTTGCAGCTGAACTCAAGCTGCCGGATGATAAAAAGATATTTGTATATCTCGGGGTCCTAACAAAATATCAGGGAATAGACATATTGATCGAGGCCGTCCCTGATATAATAAAAAAATATCCCGGAGCTCATTTTCTGATCATAGGATATCCTGCTGTCAATCATTACAAAAAGATGGCGGAAAAGCTAAATGTTGAAAAATCCATAACTTTTACCGGCAAGGTAAACCATGAGGATACACCCGGATATATCTGTCTTGGTGATATAGCAGTGTCCCTTAAGCTATCAAAAACTGAAGCCAATGGAAAGTTGTTTGGATACATGGCAGCTGCGCTGCCATGTATTGTCTTTGATACTCCGACAAACAGGGAAATACTTGGAGATACCGGGGTATATGCCAGTTATGCTGATAAGGGATCATTTGTAGAAAGGGCCCTATATTTACTTAAGAATGATAAGAAAATAAAGAAAATAGGAGAAGCTACAAGACAGAGGGTTTTAAAAAACTTCACCTGGGACAAGACATCCTCAAAATATCTTCAAATATATAAAGAACTTACAGGTGATGACCCCGTTGGATAATATGTAAAATAAATCTCATATGTTCTTTTTATATATCCCTATTATCAATATAATCCTTCAAAGCAGGTTTCCAATTCCTCATATCCTCCAGGCCTGTTTTTCTTAAATTATAATTGTCCATAGCTGAAAAAACCGGCCTTTTAGCTTTAGCGCCAAATACACTGCTATTAACAGGCTTAAAATTTGGGGATAGCCCGGTCAATGAAAAGATCTCACCAGTAAATTCATACCATGAACAGTACCCTGAATTGGTCATGTGATAAATACCATAATTACCTGACTGTATAAGTTCATATAATTTGGCTGAAAGATCTTCAGTGCTTGTCGGAGTAAGTATTTGATCATCGACTACTTTTATATCCTTGCCCTCTTTTGCAAGTCTTATCATCAATTCGATAAAGTTTCCTCCTTTCCCGGAACTGCCGGCATGACCATAAAGACCGCTGACCCTTATAATATAATATTTCTCCAGTTTGTAATTGATAAATGCCTCCCCTGCAAGTTTTGATATCCCGTATATGTTTATCGGATCGGGGCAATCAGTTTCAATATACGGTTCCTTCTTATCCCCTTTAAAAACATAATCTGTGCTGAAATGCATCAGGCCAATATCCATCTTAAGACATGCTTCCACCAGATTCTTTACACCCAATACATTTACCTTGAAGGCCTGCATTACTTCATCTTCGCAAAGATCCACATTGTGAAATGCAGATGTATTGATAATAAGATCAGGGTCTATCCCGGTCATTGCCCTATTTACACTTTCAGGGTCGCCCACCTCAATATCTTTGTGATTGAGCCCATAGACTTCTACTCCTTTTTTATCAAAATATTTAAAAATATCAGTTCCCAATTGTCCACTTGTTCCTATTAAAGCTATCTTCATTTATTTCTCCTTATTTTCTTTTATCATTACAAAGGTCCCACTCCTACCTTCAAATTGGACCAGTTTTTAGGGGAAAGATTAAAACATTTTGCTGAATTCGTCCAAATATCCAGATACTGTTTATACTCCGATAGATAAACCAGGCAACTCAGATGCTTTTTAATCCGGAGTCTGATATAAAAATATAGGATCCCAGTCATTCCCGGGAAGATTGGTTAGCCGGGTCAAATTTGAACCATCCATATTCATAATATAAACATCATTGATATTGCCTTTATTACTGGTCCTGACCTGAAAAGTTACATATTCATTGTCAGGTGAGATATTAGGGTGCCCGCTATTTACTGGTGCGTTCGGGATTTTTATAATATTTTCTCCATTATGATCCATTGTATAAAGAAAATAATTATCACCTTCATAACTTGTAAAAACTATTATTGCCCCGTCTTTAGAAACAGCAGGGACTCTCTTTCTCATCAGAGTATCAGAAAGCTTTTGAATATTATCCCCGTCAAAATCCATTATATATATATCTTCATTGCCATACACTCCGGATTCATAAATAACTTTATGCTTAAATGGATGTGCAAAGGGGTGCCAGTCATTAGCACTTGCATTAAAGGTGATTCGTTTTATATTACTTCCATCTGTATTTATTCTATATATTTCCCAATCATCATCTTGATAAACTTCATAAAAAATGTATCTTCCATCAAAGGACCAGCCTGGGAAACCATTCCTTACAGGAGTACTTGTAAGCTGGGTCCTATCTGTACCATCCCAGTTCATAGTCACTATTTGCCATTGTCCGTCTATTATCGATGTAAAGGCTATCTTTTTCCCATCAGAAGAGATTGCAGGGTATTTATCATTATCTGGATGGTCAGTTAGCTGGGCCAACTCTGAACCATCAAGATTCATGCTGAATATATCATCATTTCCATTTCTGTTTGAGGAAAACACAATTTTTTTCATAGTATACTCCTGGTCCAGGGCAGGGGGCTTGCCCTCAAGGACCATATTTTCATTGATGGCCCACCCACTGATCTCGATAAAATCATTGTTTAGATTTGCCTCCACAGAAAGTACCGTATGAGATTCTATTCCCTCTCCTGCTATAATAAAATCCCTCGTTGTGGAAATATAGCTACCTGAATTTGAAAAAGAATAAACATAAAAAGTATTTCTACTTCCAGGTTCAAGTCCGCTTGAATTGAAAATTAAATTATAACCTGAGTTAAAATAGTTATCATTTCCTACAACATCTACAACATCCGGTCTTTCGGCCCCATACTCTGCCTCTCCTAAGAATTTTCCAAATTCCCCTGGTCCATTTAAATAGACCTCGATCCTTTCAATTCCAGTATTATCAGGAACACTGAAATCAGCGGACCAACCTTTTATCCGAACGTTTACATTATCATCTCCAGCTACTATTTCATCAGGGGCTGGTTTATCAATAAACAGCTTAATATTTTCGGATTGTTCGGTTTCACCTTCTATCACTACTCTTTCTCTTGTATATTCCCATCCATATTCTGGTATATAAGTATAGATGTAAATATAATGGATCGAACCCGGAACAAAATCATAATCAGCATTATCCAGTACAAGCATATAGCCTGATTCCGAAAAATCTTCTCCATAGATCGCATATGCTTCCTTTGAAGTCAGTCCATACTTTGCTTCACCTAAAAAAATACCATTATCCCTATTACCGTCCAGATATACTTCTACTGTTTGAATGCTTTGCAGGTCTATTTCTTCTACTTCCTCCTCTATGTCTGTATCTGTTTTCTTAGTCTCAACTTGAGAAAGGTCTTCTTCATCTCCGATAAGTTGACCATCTTCCTTTCCGGTTATATTTCCCATAAGGAATTTTCCAATCAAGATACTGAACGGGATTACCGCTGTAAGAAATATTATTAGTAAAATTATGGTTAAAGTTCTCATTTCAAATCAATTAAAATTTTCATATGTAGCCGATCCAATAAATACCGCATTTTCTAACAATCTATAAAACAGTTTGCCAGAGTAGCCTGGTATTCTCTTTTTATGCTATAATACTATATGTAGTACGGTAATTGTCAATAGGAATGAGACACTTTACTCAAGAATTTAGTGTAACTCCTAATTATTATTTGATAATGGTTTATTGATCCAAACCGCCTCTGGCAAAGCCATAAGTTTTTCTATAATGTCAGACCGTTCAGGACAAAGGAACTGCCTTATCTGGATGTTATCTCAGAATCGATCAATAATCCCATCAGGTTTATTATTGGCTGGTATGCCATACAGATGGCATACTTCCCTCCTGCAAGTTTTATAGTATCTTTCTGGGCATTTGGCGCTTTTCTGATGGCATGCAAAAGGCTGGCTGAGTACAGGTTTATCGGTGATAGTGAAAAGGCGGCAAAATACAGGAAGTCATTCAAATATTATAATGAGGAAAGATTGATAGTATCAATAATAGGATATGTATCAATGGTGTCCTTTTCATTGGCAATAATATGCATTAAGTACTCTATCAGTGTTATTCTGGCTGTACCGATATTTGTAATATCCTTTGTATGGTATTTCAGATTGACACTTAAAAAGGATAGTCCGGCAAAAGAACCCGAAAAACTGCTAAAGAGAAAATTATTGAATTTAATAAAAGGGGATACAAAACTATCCTTTTAAGTGCCTCTCTTGATCTGTATCTCGAAAAAATAACCATAGGATTGGGATTTTCAGAACTCCTCTGCACCAGGACGACTTGCAGTGATAATAGGATAGTAATAAGCAGCTTGAACTACTATGGGAAAAATAAGATAAAGATGCTTTTAGAAAAATGCAAAGAAGATGGAGTAGACTGGAAAGGGTCCTATTGTTATACGGATAGCCAGTCCGACAGGGCGCTATATTAAGTCTTTTTGGTAATCCATATATAGTTAATAATATTAGATTCGGAAAGAAAAATCCGGATTTCAAATCAGTGATCTGGAAGTAATAGTTTAGCTCAATAAAAATGAGCCACCACAAAAATTTTTCTCCCAGCCAAAATTTCTACCCTGTAAAATCACAGAAATATTTATCAAACAACTCACAAACACATAAATAGATATTTAAGGAGATCACTGTGTTTGATCCTTGTTTTCAGTAGACACAGATGATCCAATAAATAATAGTTAAGATACACTGAGATCATTCTT
>CBDUUS010000069.1:0-6321 GCA_965370465.1 uncultured bacterium
TATACTTAAGAGCAATAATACAATATCTATTTATTCTTTTATAAATGATAAAAAAATATCCCCCTGTTTTATCTTGCAGAGAGATATTTTAATTCTGTTTGACCACTCTTATTTTTATATGGGAAAAATTCCTCTTTCTACCTTCTTCCCAATCTTTCAAATATGACTGCTATGCCTGCTATTACCAGCGCTATCAGGCCTATTCCGACTATTTTCCATATTAGAGGAGTCTTCACCGTCGTGCGCAGCTCCAGGCTATCATTTCCATCTTCGCTGGATACATTGAACCTGAGACTATAGTCCCCGGCAATGGTCCTCTCCGGAGGTATGATAGTAGCTTCTATTTTAAGCTCTTCCCCTGCTGAAAGGACCTCAATATTGTTTTCAAGCTCCACCAGCCATCCTTCCGGCTCCCCTGAGGAACTTATTTTTATATCTCCAATAGGCGCAGTACCTGTATTCTTCAGGACAAGGGTATAAAGGTTTTCTTTTCCTGATCTTACTTCTGTGCTCAATCTGTCTGTGGAGGTCAAAAGTTCCAATTTTCCATCAGGTTTGACGATACCGGTAAACTCGGCGGAACCTTCAAGGACATCTCCTTCTTCTATCGATTTAAGAGTGATCTTGAAAATATATTCTCCTGGCTCCTTTTCTACCATGGGCCTGCATTTTATCTTTAATGTCTCCGGAGTCCCTGGATTTAACCTTATCCGGGGAATATCTATTGCACCCGAACCCGGGTTTATATCCATCGACCATCCAGAAGGAAATTCTTCCAGTATTTCAAAAAATTTTTCTTCTTCCCCATCAAATATAATACTTGCTTCAAACTCAAATAATTCCCCTTTTGTACCAAATGCACTTACCTCGCTGTAAGCAATATCAAAATCAAGCGTCTCCGGTTCAGGTTCCGGCTCTACGATCTCTTCTTCAACATCCTCCTCTTCCTGGGCAAAAACAATAGATGGCATCACCAGCACGAAAGTAAGGATAATAAATATCAGCGATATGGTAAACAGCAATCTTCCTTTAAACTTTGTCACTCCTGCATCCTCCTGTAAATCATTTTATATTTTCTGTATACAAATCCTGTAAAGCAAAATTTTTGCAATGTAATATATTAACACAAATTTCATTTAAATTTAAAAGATAATTTATATTGCAGTATCGATCAGGCAGGAATAAGATCTGCCATCCCTGCTGACAGATCTTATCAATATGCTATTACTCCAGAGTCCTATAAGTGGCTGTATTTTAAGAATGAGCTTATTTCTTACTCTTCCTCTCCACTATATATTCCTCTATCTCTGCCATGGAGTCTGAGAACTGCTCTCTTGTCATGACAAAGGAAGTATGGTCCACAAAATCTTCTCTTTTGATCCCGTTTATCTCATATCCCTGCATAAAGTAAGGTATCTTCTCTAATCTGGACATGATACCAGCAGGAACAGGCTCTTCCATCTCGCTATAGATCTCTTTCCCATCACAAATGGCCATAAAATCATCAATGATCTCAGGATTTAATGTATATACCATATTGCCGCCGGCGACCTTCTCTATATGATATACATTGCCTTCGCCAGGTCCCGGTCTTGCGGAACATAGGAGCAACTTCGAACTATATCCATTGGATGGATCATTAAGTATCTGATGAGCTTTTTTGGCTATGGCAATACCCGACCACCTTTTAAGTTCCTCTGTAAGCTCTATCCCGGCTGATCTGGCGCTTTCTTCAAACTCTGGTCTTTCTTCAAATCTTCCTATCATAATGGTTATCACAGATCTCCATTTTGAGTAGTCGACCTTATTCTTCCTACCATTTTCAAGACCTGACTTTACTGCCTCAGCAACTGCCACTACCTGCGGTATATGAAATACAAGTGTCTCATTTGTAGGTATTCCCATCGATGTAAGTATCTCTGTAAGATAAATCCCTTCATGGGAACCCGGGGCCTTTACCATTATATTATCTGAAAGCTCTTTTAATTCCATGGCCTGATGCAGCATCTTTTTAATATCGGTCACAAGCCTGGGGTCCACCTGGGCAGAAACATAGCCCTTTTTATAGCCGGATCTTTCAAATAGCGGCATATAAAGTGCCGCACCTTTTTTTGTTATCTCCTTATATGCCTTCCAGGCAAGAAGATAATCGCTTTTGGCTCTATTTCCTTCTATTATCTCATCTACTATAGGGGCAACCATATCCGGAAGCAGATCGAGCACCTTCCTTGTAAGTTTGGGATTTGTGGTTACTCCATCAAAGAGGGTATCCTGTGGATTTCCGGTATCAAATAGTACTTTAAGCTGCTTCTCAAGCCTTTCTTTTCTTGAAGGTTCTGCCTTTTCAAGCATCTCCTTTTTCCATGTATCAAATATAAGGGGGGATGAATCCCACCATAGTTCCATATTATCTGATGTTTGCGATAAACGCTGCATAGCTGATTTTTCATATTCAGGCATTTTTATCCTCCTATTTAATCATAATTAATATTCTTTAAGATAAAAGACTCTTTACAGCATCAATAATATCCTTTTTATGGGGTATTGAAGCCTTTTCAAGAGTCGAGTTATATGGTATGGGAGTATTCAGTCCCGCTACTATCTTTATAGGTCCGTCCAGCCAGTCAAAAGCCTTTTCAGTGACTTTTGCAGATATATCTGAAGCAATCGATCCTCTCTTGCATGCTTCTGTTATTACTACAAGATGTCCTGTCTTTTTCACAGAATCTATTATGGTATCAAGGTCAAGGGGGACAAGGGTCCTGGGGTCGATCACTTCACAACTTATGCCTTCCTTTTCAAGATCGGCTGCAGCCTCAAGGGCCTTAAAAAGCATATTGGAATATGCCACTATAGTAATATCTTTACCTTCCCTTTTAATATCAGCTTCACCAAAAGGTATAGTATATTCTTCTCCGGGTACCTCGCCTTTTAGAAGGTATAGCATCTTATGCTCTATAAAGATCACCGGATTATCATCCCTGATCGCAGTTTTTAAAAGTCCCTTTACATCATAGGATGTAGCAGGCATGACCACCTTAAGGCCAGGAATATGATAAAACCATGCTTCAAGGCTCTGTGAATGCTGGGCAGCTACTCCTCCACCGGATCCGCCCTGGGTTCGCAGCACCATGGGAACATTGATGCTGTCCCCTGTCATATACCTTATCTTTGCAGCCTGGTTTACTATCTGGTCCATGGCCAGGGCCGCAAAATCTACAAACATCAGTTCTGCCACAGGTCTCTGTCCAGTAAGTGCCGCTCCGACAGCTGCACCTACTATACCGACCTCAGATATAGGAGTATTTACCACTCTTTCAGGACCATACTTTTCAAGAAGGCCCTTATAAGCACGGAAAGCGCCGCCATATACTCCGATATCTTCTCCTATTAAAAATACACCAGGGTCCCTGTCCATCTCTTCAATTATCGCTTCTTTAATTGCTTCTCTATATTCTAACTCTGCCATTATTTTCCTTTCAGTCTATATATCCAAAATTATATTTGTTTTACTTCTTCCAAAAATAGATCAAGATCAGGCTCGGGGCTCTTCCTTGCAAATTCCAGCGAACTTTCTACATCTTTTAATACTTTTTCTTCCATCTTCGTGATATCTTTTTTTGTAAGGATCTTTTCTTTAATGAGCCTATCTTTAAAGTTGATTACAGGATCTTTTTCCTTCTTATAGTATTCCGACTCTTCCTTTGTCCTGTATTCTGCAGGATCGTTTGGATGATGGCCGTAAAATCTGTAGGTCTTAGCCTCAATAAGGGATGGTCCTTTGCCGTCTCTTGCATGTTTTGCGGCCTTCTTCACTGTATCATATACTTCAATAGTATCGCTTCCTTCGATTATATATCCAGGTATGCCATAGGCGCAGGCACGCTTTCCTACATCCTTACCGGCCACTGAATCAAGGGAACTCATGGATATGGCATAGAGATTGTTCTCACATATAAATATCACAGGAAGCTTAAATACTGCAGTCATATTAAGCGCCTCATGGAACACTCCATTATTGGCAGCTCCATCTCCAAAAAAACACAGGACCACTTCGCCTTTTTTCCTCATCTTACAGCTAAAACCGGCACCGATCGATATCGGGATGCCTCCTCCTACTATCCCATTAGCTCCCAGCATCTTAAGCCTGGTATCTGCAATATGCATTGAGCCGCCTCTTCCTTTACAGTATCCGGTAGCTTTTCCCAGCAGTTCTGCCATCATCTTATTTAAGTCTGCTCCCTTGGCTATACAGTGTCCATGGCCGCGGTGGGTAGATACTATATAGTCTTCAGATCCTATTGCAGCACATGCCCCCACAGCAACTGCTTCCTGTCCCACATAGGGATGCAGATAACCTCCGAATTCTCCGGCCTGATACATCTGTATGGTCCTCTCTTCGAACCTTCTTATTGTTATGAGGTCCTTTAACATTTTAAGCTTCAATTCTTTTGTTATTTTTGGCATATAGCTCCTCTTTGATTTTGTTAAACTTATCCTCTACATAATACTATAATGACATTTAAAATGCAATATTATGTTTGTATGCAATATATTGCATTTTTAAACACCAGTCTATTCTTATCTAATTGACTTCCTGGAAATTACATGGATTTATTGACACTTTATCTGAAAAGCTTAAGGGTTTTAAATCGATCAGGATATTTCCATGACCTTTTCTGCAGCACTGCTGTCTGTTATCAGGATGTTTATATAGCTGCCCCTGATAGCGCCCAGTATAGCTTCTGCTTTGAGCTTCCCTCCGGCTATGCCTATTGAATAGGGGACATTTAAAAGTTCCTTTACCGGCATGGCGATTATTCTTTCGGATAATTTGCTATCGCATGTCCTGCCGCTTATATTAAAGAAGTGGGAATATACATCACCGACTGCTCCATTGGCTTTAAGGAATTCCAGGTCTATTCCACTTATATGTCCGGTTTTGACAAGAGTCGATATTACCTGGGGATACATTGCTCCTATACCCACCATTGCAATGGTAAGCTTTGAAAAATATTCAAAAGTCCTCTTTATTGATGTCTCCCTGAGCAGCATATCATGCATCTTTTTTGAGTCTACTATAGACGGAGCATATAGAAGATGCGGATTTACTCCGAATTTTGATGCAAATCTCCTGGTTATATCATGACAATTCAGGTCTATTGAGAGCTCATGGCTCCCACCCGTTATCTGCACGACTTCTACTTTCCGGTTTATCTTGGAAGGCAGATGGTTAATAACCTCATTTATTGTCGTTCCCCAGGATACTCCGATTATGTCTTTTTCCTTAATTATATCCAGCAGATACCCTGCTGCCGCCTGACCTATTTTTGATTTTAATTCAGTATCTGAAAGGCCAAAATTTTCAACTACGATCACTCTCTTAAGATTGAATCTCTTTTCCAGCTTTTCTTCCAGCTCAGAGATATTCTTTGTAGGATCGATTATGTTTATCTGGACCATTCCAGAGATCAATGCTTTTTTGAGTATGCGGTTGACCTGGTATTTGGATATCTTTAACCTCCTTGCAATACTTTCCTGTTTGAGGTTTTCCTTGTAATATAGGTTGGACACCTTTACCATTAATTTTGTATCATAAGACATTATCTAACATCCCCTGTAATGTATTATTATATATCTATTGTTCCAGAGCTTCTATTTTTTTAACCTTTTTGACTGTGCCCCCCGTACTCTCTATGTCCAGCCATATTTTTAGTAATTCCTGAGCGGTACTCTTTCCTATAATGAGAGAACCCATGGTTAATATTTGACAGTCATTAGAAAGGATGGATCTCTGTGTAGAATATACATCATGGCAGCATGCCGCTCTTATGCCCTTAAACTTATTGGCGGCAATGGCCATACCTATCCCTGTCCCGCATATCAGTATCCCCCTGTCAAAATTCCCTTTCTGTACCTCTGCTGCCACAGCAGCAGCAATATCGGGATAATCTACAGGTTCTGCCGTTTTTACACCAAAGTCCTTATATTCTATATTTTTTTCCTCCAGAACCTCTATAAGGCTTTTCTTTATATCGATAGCTATCTCATCACATCCTATAGCGACTTTCATTCTTCCAGCTCCCCTGGTTTGATTATATTTTACCTGATATTGTATTTTTAATTATTATATGCAATTATTTGCAAACTCGCAATATAATATTAATGTGAATTATCCATATTTGGATTTTTTTGATATATCAATACAGCCTGTATTGGAATCAGGCGGGTATTTTAAGAATCTATCTCTGGCTGCGGCTGAATTCAAGAGCCATTTCTATCATATTGATAAAATATTTGATATCCAGTGCGGCTCTTCCA
>CBDUUS010000070.1:0-6281 GCA_965370465.1 uncultured bacterium
AATATTGAGCAAGTTGCGGAGATAAAACAAAAGAAATAAAGTAATGGATTGTTTAGATGTATCAATAATGGGGAAAAGGATCCTATTATAAAAGGATCAGGCTCCCTGTTCAAGTTTCCTGCTATAATAAAAAAGTAGAAACAATAAAAGGAGGAAAGTATGTTAAGAAAGCTAATAATAGTAATGCTATGTATAGCTATGCTCGGTTCCATAGTTATTGGCTGCAGCAAAACAGAAGCAGCCGAAGAGACAACAGAAGCAGCCGAAGAGACAACAGAAGAAGCTGGTGTGGACCTTACCAAGATGGCTGTAGGATTTGTAAATGCTGGTCCGGATGATTATTATGCACAGTTTGGCGATGTATTTAAAGTCATTGCAGAATCATATGGCATGGACGTAACAGAAGTGAACTCTGACTACAGTCCGGAAAAGGAACTTGCAAATGTGCAGGACCTTATTGCAAAAGGTGTTGACGCAATTGCAGTTATAACTGTAGGTGCTGCTGGAAGTGCTGCTTCAATTGAGGCTGCTTATGAAGCAGATGTGCCAATATTCTTTATAGCCGGCAAACCTGAGATACTGCCCGGGACGGACCTTCAGGGCCATGTAACAGATAACTTTGTGATCATGGGTTATCAGGTCGGTAAATGGGTCGTAGATAATGTTGAGGATCCAGTTTGTGTAAACATACCTGGTTTCCTGGGACAGGGTCCTGCTGAAGGCGAGATCGTCGGTTTTGATCTGGCTCTTACAGAAGCCGGACTGGAACCTGCATTTTTGACCAAAAGTTCAGAATGGCAGACAACTCTTGCTATACCTATTGTTGAGGACCTTCTGGTATCAGGCAGGGAATTCAATGTAATATTTGCATGTAATGAAGAAACAGCTGTGGGTGTTAATACAGTATTTAAAGAGCAGAATGTAACAGACAAGATAATGGTATCAAATAATGGTAAGGAAATAGGCTGGGAGATGATAGAGAATGGCGAAATGGCTGCAACATCACCTAATCCTCCATCACTAAATGCTGACCTCTGCGTCCAGCAGATAGTAAGATATCTTACAGGTGAAGACTTTCTTCAGTATCTGCAGATCATGCCATGGGATGTGCTTACAAAAGATAATCTTGACCAGGCTATCCCCTGGATCACAGCGGACTATATGGCAGGACGTGCAGCTAAGGATTTTGAGTGGGAGCTTTCATTCTATGAAGATAATTACACAAAGAATGCAGATATATTCGTAGATTTCGATACTAAGCTTGTTGAGTATCTTGAAAGTCACTAAATAGGTTGGTGTAGTTTGCTAGCAGGAAACAACAAACCTGACCGAATGGATAAAGATCAGCAAGTCGAGTAGACGAGTAGAGGCATATAGCCTGCAGGAACTTTCTGCAGGCTATAGTTCTTAGACATTTAAGTTTAAGAAACTAAAATGTCAGGTAAAGTTATAAATTGAATTCATCACGGTGAAAAACCGTATACATTGAAATTAGCAAAAAAATATTTAAGGAGCATAAATCATGGACATTGGGTTATTTCTTCTTATAAAACCATTTGCAAGTGTAGAGGATCAGTTAAAAGCCACAAAGGAAATGGGTTTTACCTGTGCGGATATTACTGATACAAATGCAGGCGGAAGCATGATGGGCACTGCAGGTTTCAGTCCTACAGTAAGTCTTGATGACAACCCTTTTGACATAAAAAGACTATTTGACAGGTATGGTATTAAGATATCTACCATATGTGCACATGCGAACCTTCTTGACCCTTCTAAACCGAGCAGATACAGTACACCTGAAATAATGAAAGCTATAAAGATAGCTGCAGCCATAGGCGTAAAAAACGTTATCACTACAGAAAATGAACCGTCCACAGAATGGGGCCGCAAACTGGATTTCGAAAAAAGGACATTTGTCATAGCTGAAAAACTATATGAACCTGTAAAAATGGCAGCAGACTATGGCGTAAGAATACTGATTGAGAACCATGGACCGATAACAGATACCGTTGATGGTCTTGCCAGAATATTTGAACTTCTTGATGATGCGCCATCCCTTGGGTTGAATCTTGATACCGGGAATACCTGGCTCGGGGGAACCGATCCTGTTGAGGTAGCAAAGAAATTTAAGGATAAGATCCATCACATACACTGGAAGGACCTTGGGGAAGACTGGCTCCCAAAAAGAGGTAAACAATATGGCGCAGGATTTTCTACAATAGCTCTGGGTGATGGCATTATTGATATTAAAGGTGTCTGGGATGTATTAAAGGACCAGAATATTGAAAACTCCACGCTCGAAATAATAGGAGAACCGGAGATGCTGAAAAAAAGTGTTGATTATCTTAAATCATGTGGAGCATAGAGATACTTACAAAAGTAAGTACCTCCAGGAAGTCTCTCCTACAGATGCCGTATATCCTTTTGCCTTTTTAAAAATTAATAAGATCAATAGTCAGGAGGTTTATTGTTAATTGCCTGAAGACAGGGGTATTGTGTTTAAAAATATTTATTGATCAATAATTTAAAAGTAGATGAGGTGTATTATGACAGAAGAAAAAAAAGTAGGATTTGTGGGAATGGCTGCCGACGGTAGGGATATCGGTGATATTCCTGAAATAGGCATAGGTATGATAGGACATGCTTTTATGGGTAAAGCACACTCGAATGCCTGGAAACAGATGCCCTATATTTTCTGGCCGCCCGCTGCAATACCAAAACTTGTAAAAATATGCGGACTGCATGAAAACAGCTTAAAGGAATCTGCAAAAAGGTATGGGTATCAGGATTATACTACGGACTGGAAGGATTTAATAAATGACGAAAGAGTTCAGATTGTTGATAATCTAACACCAAACTATATGCATGCGGAACCTTCAATCGAAGCAGCAAAAGCGGGAAAACACATTATTTGCGAAAAACCTCTTGCCAGAAACGCTAAAGAAGCTAAAAGAATGCTTGATGCTGTGAAAAAATATAATGTTAAAAATCTTTGTTGTTTTAATTATAGAATGGTACCTGCATTAGTGCTTGCAAAGAATTTGATAGCAGATGGAAAACTGGGAAAAATATTTCATTTCAGGGCAAGATATTTGCAGGAATGGATAGTTGACCCTGATTTTCCAATGATATGGCGTTTGAAGAAGGACCTCTGCGGCAGCGGTGCTCTGGGGGATCTTGGTTCTCATATTATAGACCTGGCAAGATTTCTTTGCGGCGAGGTTAATTCTGTTGTTGCGATGTCGAAAACATTTATTAAGGAAAGAGACGATGAAGCTACAGGTAAAAAAGCAAAAGTAGATGTAGATGATGCAATAGCTTCTGTTGTTGAATTTAAAAATGGCGCTATTGGGACCATTGAGGCTTCAAGATTCTGCCCGGGCAGAAAGAATTACAATACTATTGAAATTAATGGTGAAAATGGCAGCATATGGTGGGATCTGGAGAATATGAATAATCTCTGGGTTTTTTGGAAGAATGAAGAACCAGAGGGTACAAGAGGATTTCACTGTGTAAATGTAACAGAATCTTACCATCCATATTATGATAAATGGTGGCCGCATGGCCATATAATCGGATGGGAGAATACTTTTGTCCATATCGCTTATAATATGGTAAATGCTATAGTAGAGAATAAGCCTCTTGAACCTTATGTCGCGACATTTGAAGATGGTTACAGAAATGCTGTCATTTGTGATGCTATCATTGAAGCAGCAGGGACCGGTAAAAAAACCTATATAACTTACGAGTAATATTTAAGGTCATAGAAATATCCGGCAACTAATTATTATGGAGGTACAGATATGAAATTCGGAATCAACACTCTACTCTTTGCAGCTACTTTTACGGATGCGCATGTGAAGGATCTTTTTACGAAATTTAAAGAAATGGGCTTTGATGGCGTTGAGATCGCTCTTGAAAAAAAAGGCGATCTTGACTACAAGAAGACACTGAAGGCTTTCAGGGGAAACGGTCTCGTATGCTCTTCTATCTGCGGTATGTTTGGCGAGGACCGGGATATAAGAGGACCTAATAAGGAATATGCTGAGAACGGATTAAATTATATAAAGGATTGCCTTGAAGCTTGCTCGGAGCTGGAATGCAGCCTGTTAGACGGTCCTATTTATTCTGCTGTAGGCAGGGCATCCATGGTCCCCGAAAAAGAGAGGAAGATTCAATGGGATACAGTTGTAGAAAATCTGGGCAGAGCCTGCCAGAGGGCAGAAAAACTGGGTGTATATATTGCCATTGAACCTTTAAACAGATTTGAAACAGATTTTATAAATATTTGTAAAGATGCAGTAAGAATGTGTAAAGAAGTTGGAAGCAAGATGCTTAAGGTCCACCTTGATACATTTCATATGGGAATTGAAGAGAAAAGCTCTGCGATGGCAGTCCTTGATGCAGGAAAGGACCTTTTGTACATGCTTCATGCAAGTGAGAATGACAGAGGAGCCGCAGGAACGGGACAGGTCCATTGGAGAGCTATAGCGGATGCATTAAGAAGGATAGATTATAACAGGTGGGTAGTAATAGAGTCATTTACTCCTGACAATAAAGTTATCGCAAAAGCAGCTTCTATCTGGAGACAGACAGAGGAAAGTGATTTTGCACTGGCTGCAAAGGGCTTAAAGTTTCTCAAGGGATTGCTGAGTTAGTATTTAATAAGTTGATATTTTTAGTCTACTGGAGGCAAGCGTGACCGACATAAGAAGTATAGTTGAAAAAGAGCTTGAGAACAAAAACGGGATATTAAAACTAAAACCTGCATGGGTAGCAAGAGATTTTCTTCCGCCTGGCAGAAGGCTCGGTCTGGGTGAAGAAGAATATGATGCAGGAGAGAGGGGATTTATTTGTGAAAGGTGGCTTGCTTCGGTTACTAAAGCCGATAATGCGATAGGGCCCGAAGATGAAGGTCTGAGCCATCTCAGGCTTGAGTCAAATGAAGATATTAATTTAAGTGATGCCGTGCAGCTGGCAGGCGATCTTATTATGGGAAAAGAATATGCGAGGACGCATACAGGACTTGGAAGGCTTGCAAAAATATATGATTATGATGCAAGGCTACCTTATCATATCCACCAGATGAAAAAAGATGCAGCCCTTGTTGGAAGGAATCCAAAAGACGAAGCTTACTATTTTCCAGAAGGAGTGGATACAGGACCTCACCCGGAAACTTTTTTTGGGGTACATCCTTATATTACAGAGCAAAAAAAATATGAAATACTGCTTCCGTATCTGGAGGATTGGAATAGTGATTTGATATTAAAACATTCCAGAGCATATCTCAATGTTGCCGGGGAAGGTTTTTTCCTGCCCTCTGGAGTGCTTCATGGACCGGGGACAGCACTAACAATAGAGCTTCAAGAAAATTCCGATGTCTTTGCTATGCTCCAGGCTTTAAATGCCGGGAAGATCATATCGAAAGAACTTCTTTTTAAAGATATCTGCAGGGAGGACAGGGAAAAGAAGGGTGAAAAAGTAATACTCGAGCAGCTTGACTGGCCGGCTAATGGTGATCCATATTTTTATGAGAACCATCATCTTGCAAATATAGCTGTAGAAGAATCGAAACAACCTGGAGGAGAGGAGCACTGGATCTACTATAATACTACAAAGTTTTCAGGGAAAAGACTTATTGTAAAACCGGGACAGAGCTTTACCTTTACCGAAAAGGGAGTATTCAATATTCTTGCGTGGAGAGGAAAAGGTACATTTGATGGACATAAGATCGAGGGTGGCAATTTTGAGTGTGACGAACTGCTTATTTCACATGATAGGGCGATAAAATCTATAATTGTAAAAAATGATGGGAAAGATAATCTTATGATCATCAAATTCTTTGGTCCTGATATTAATGACGATGTTCCAAAAGTAAAGCCTTATAAAGAATGACAGGCGTCTGTGGTGCAAGATTAAAATACTGTAATAAAATTTATTTGATTTATTAACTATATTAAGAAAGGAGTAGAAATGGCTAAGAAAACATCAATAGGAGGATGGGCATATATCTGGGGAGGTTATTCTGAAGAACCTATTGCCCTTGAAGTAGTTGTAAAAAAGCTTTCTGAACTTGGATTTGATGGTATCGAAATGGCTGCCTTTCCACCCCACCTTGAACCAAATACAAAAGAAGAAAGATCAAAAGTGAAAAAGATGCTGGATAAGTATAATCTGAGCATATCCGGGCTTGCAGCTCCCTTTCCTTCACCTGCTACTTCAAAGGAGGATGAATATATCGATGCAGTAAAGGCAAATCTTGAGATATGTACTGATATGGA
>CBDUUS010000071.1:0-6255 GCA_965370465.1 uncultured bacterium
GGCATAAAGGTCGTACTTGTCCATGGCGGAGGTAAACAGATCACAGGGCTCATGAAAGAAAGAGGCATAGAGGCCAGATTTATCGATGGTCTCAGGGTCACAAACAGGGAAGTCATAGATATTGTAAAAATGGTGCTGGTAGGCAGTATAAATTCCAGGCTTGTTTCTTTCCTCAATCTTCATGGCAATATAGCTGTAGGTGTTTCGGGCAATGATGCAAATTTTATAAAATGCACAAAAAAGCGATATTTAAAAAATGGAAAAGAAGTGGATTTAGGTTTTGTGGGTGATATTGAAAGCATAAACAGGAAATTTATCGATGATATTTTTCTAAATAATCATATACCTGTAATTGCTACGCTGGGCGTGGATAAAAAAGGGGATTCGTACAATATAAATGCTGATTCCTGCGCTTCTGATATTGCAATAGCGCTTAATGCGGAAAAAATGATAATGCTGACAGATGTAGACGGCATAATAGATGAGGAAAATGGAAATGAAAGACTTATTTCCAGGCTGACAACGAAACAATGTTTTGATATGGTTGATAATGGTAAGATAAATTCGGGTATGATACCAAAAGTAAAGGCATGTATAAATGCACTGGCTTCAGGAGTCGGACGGGCCCATATACTAAATGGGACCATGGAACATTCAATACTGGTGGAGATCTTTACAGATAGAGGCATAGGAACAATGATAACAAAGAAAAAGGTGTGAAGGGAAATATAATGGACATAACTGATAATAATGCGGCTTTTAACCGCGGAAGCAAGTATCTTATGAATACGTATAGCCGCCTGCCTGTTATTTTTAAGAAAGCAAGCATGCAGTATCTCTGGGATATCGAGGGTAAAAAATATATAGATTTCATTGCCGGATATGGATGTCTCAATGTGGGACATAGCAATAAACATATAGTAAAAGCCCTGCAAAAGCAGGTATCGCAGATAATACAGCCCTCAAATGTATATTATAATCTGCCTCAAATAGAGCTTGCCCGCAAATTATGCGAGCTTACGGGCTTCGGGCAAAAAGTATTCTTTGCAAACAGCGGCACGGAATCTATTGAGGCAGCGATCAAGCTGGCCAGAAAATACTCTGCAGATAAATATGGGCAGCAGCGTTTTGAAGTCATAACTTTTAAGCGTTCCTTCCATGGGAGGACCATGGGAGCGCTTTCAGCGACTGCGCAGCCTAAAAAGCAGAGTATGTTTGAACCCCTTCTTGAAGGTTTTTCATATGGGGAATTTAATAATATAGATTCCATAAAAAACCTTATAAGCGAAAAGACATGTGCGATAATGCTTGAGCCCATACAGGGAGAGGGAGGAATATATCCGGCCGGTAAAGAATTTATGGAATATTTAAGAGAGGTCTGCAGCAAAAAGGATATATTGCTGATCTTTGATGAGGTACAGACAGGGTTTGGAAGGACAGGAAAGATGTTCGCATATGAAAATTATGATATAGAGCCAGATATCCTGGTACTGGCAAAAAGCCTTGGAGGCGGCATGCCCATAGGCGCGGTAGTGTCATCCGACAGTATAAGCGGATCATTTGCTCCGGGGATGCACGGCGCTACATTTGGCGGAAATGCAGCCTCCTGTGCAGCAGGAAATGAAGTGATCGACTATCTTATAGCTAATGAAATTCCCCGGAGAGCAAAGGAGCTGGGAACTTATTTAATATCGAAACTTCAGAAACTATCGGATAGGTATAGTGTAATAAAAGAGATAAGAGGCATGGGACTTATGATCGGTATAGAATTCTCAGAGCCTATTGCAGCCAGGCTCGTTGAAGATGCTCTAAAAGACGGGCTCCTATTAAACAGGGTCTCGGACCATACCTTAAGGCTGCTTCCGCCTTTGATAATTAAAAAGTCTGATATAGATAGATTATTAAAATGGTTAAATAAAAAGATCAGGGATATTTAAAAATGAATAAGACAAATAAAAAAGATTTTCTTACTCTGAAAGATTATGATAAGGATACAATAGAAGATCTAATAGATCTTGCAGGTGATGTCAAAGCAGATCCGGGCAAATATATGGAAATCCTGAAAGGTAAAAATATAGCGCTTCTATTTGACAAGCATTCTACGAGGACCAGGCTTTCTTTTGAGGCCGGGATAAGCCAGATGGGCGGAAATGCGATCTATCTTGATTCAAGCAGCCTGCAGCTTTCCAGAGGTGAGAATTATAGTGATACCGCAAAAATATTTTCAGGATATCTTGATGGAGTCGTCATAAGGACATTTGAGCATAAGACAGTGGAGATCTTTGCGGAAAATGCTGACATACCTGTGATCAATGGACTTACTGACAGCTGCCATCCATGCCAGATATTATCTGACCTCTTTACAATAAAGGAGCTGGGCCTATTAAAACCGGGCCTAAAATTTACTTATCTCGGCGATAGCAATAATGTTGCCAGCAGTCTGATGGTCGGCCTTTCAAAGCTTGGTATAGCAATAACCATAGGAAGTCCCGCCGAATACGGCCCCGGCCCGGAGATACTGCAATACTGCGATAAAATACCTGGTTCGGATATAAGAATTGAAAACGATCCTGAAGCGGCAGTAAAAGATGCTGATATCATATATGCAGATGTATGGATAAGTATGGGAAATAATGGCAGCAAAGATAAAATAAAAAAATTATCCGGCTATCAGATCAATCAAAATATCATAAAATATGCCAGCAGTGATGTAAAGATAATGCATTGTCTTCCTGCGCATAGAGATGAAGAGATAACTTCGGACATACTTGATAGCGGCATGTCCATAGTGTTCCTTCAGGCGGAAAACAGGCTATATGCACAGAAAGCGCTGCTAGCATATATATACGGACAAATATGATCGGGGTAAGAAATGAGTAAAAGGGAAAGGCTAAGAGCCATAAGAGAAATAATAAACAGCAAGAAGATATCTTCACAGGATGAATTAGTAAATGAGCTTAAAGGCAAAGGATGTGCCGTTACACAGGCTACTATTTCACGCGATCTTCATGAGCTCGGACCTGTAAAGGTCAGAAATTATAGGGAAGAAGGATATTATTGTCTTGACAACAGGTTCCGGAAAGATAATATATTTGATTTTGAAAAATTCAGTTCAAAATTTAAAAACAGTGTATTGTCAGTATCCAGGGCACAAAATACGCTGGTCATCAGGACCTATCCGGGGGAGGCTCAGGGTACAGCTGCCGTCATAGACGGGATGAATTTTGTTGAGATATTGGGCACGGTCGCGGGAGATGATACAATAATCTGTATAGCCGATAATGAAAAAAATGCTGAGAAGATACAGCAGCTTATGGAAAAACAGTAAACCCTATAATTATTAAATAAATAAATAGTTTTAATAAAGAAAAATGAAGGGAAACAAATGAAGGATAAAGTAGTTTTGGCTTATTCCGGGGGACTTGATACTTCCATATCTATAGGCTGGATAAAAGAGAATTATAAAATGGATGTAATTGCTGCACTTATTGATTGCGGACAGCCAGACGATCTGGAAGAAGCATGTAAAAGGGCGGTTGAGACGGGAGCCTCTGAAGCGGTGTTAATAGACGGAAAGGATGAGTTTATAAAAGATTTTATATATCCTTCCATAAAGTCAAATGTCAAATATGAGAAGACTTATCCGCTTGCAACGGCACTTGCAAGACCCCTGATAGTAAAGAAGCTTGTAGAGGTGGCAAAGTCCAAAAATGCAAAAGCTGTTGCCCATGGATGTACCGGCAAGGGAAATGATCAGGTCAGGTTTGATGTTGGAATAAGGAGCCTCGCGCCGGATCTGCAGATAATCGCACCACAGAGAGAATGGAATCTTTCAAGAGATGAGGCGATTGAGTATGCAAGGAAAAATAATATAAAGATCAGTGTCACAAAGAAAAGCCCATATAGTATCGATGAAAATTTCTGGGGAAGGAGCATAGAATGCGGGGTGCTTGAAGATCCATGGAATGAGCCCCCTGAAGAGATCTATAAATGGACAAAAATAATTAGAGATCCCGGCGCATCTGAATATGTGGAAATAGATTTTGAAAAAGGTATCCCGGTCTCTCTTAATGGAAAAAGTATGCCGGGCATAGAACTGATCAAGAAATTAAATGCAGATGCAGGGGCATATGGGATCGGCAGAATAGATATGGTCGAAAACCGTCTTATCGGTATAAAATCGAGGGAAATATATGAATCACCTGCCGCCGAGATACTGATAGATGCACACAGGCAGCTGGAAGCAATGGTGCTTGACAGGGAACTGGTACATTACAAATATCTCATAGAAGAAAAAATTGCCGAACTTATCTATTACGGCCTGTGGTTCACTCCGCTTAAAGACTGCCTTATGGCATTTATAGATGAGAGCCAGGAATATGTCACTGGAAAAATAAAAATAAAACTTGAACATAAGAGTTTCAGGGTAACAGGCAGAAAGTCTGATTATTCCTTATATGTAAAGGACCTGGCGACTTATGACCGCGAGGATAGATTTGATCCCCGCCATTCAGAAAGTTTTATCAAGATGTTTGGTTATCCCTATGAAATACTGGGGAGAAAAGGAAGAATAAATGAGTAAGATATGGAAAGGACGCATAGATAGCAAAACAGATAAAGCTGTAGAAGACTTCACGTATTCTATAGATATAGACAGGAGCCTTTATCTTCATGATATAACCGGTACGGCCGCTCATGTGATCGGACTGGAAAAAATCGGAGTGATAAGCAGGACAGAACTAAATGAAATAACTGCAGGGCTGGTCGAGCTTAAGCAGAAAATCGAAAAAGGCAGCATCAATACCGCAGATCATGAAGACATACATAGCCTGATTGAAAGCGAATTATATACGCTAATTGGAGAGCCTGCTTTAAAAATACATACCGGGCGGAGCAGAAATGATCAGATAGCCCTGGATGAAAGGCTTTTTTGCAAAGATATAATTATAAGCCTTCTCGGAGGGCTCACCGGACTCATGGCGGATCTGCTTAAAATCTCCGGAGAGCAGATAGATACGGTTTTCCCTGCCTATACTCATCTGCAAAAGGCCCAGCCTGTTTCCCTGGCCCATTACATGCTTTCTTATTTTGACAAATTTTCAAGAGACTTTGATAAGCTAAAGCAGGCTTTTGAAAGCTGTGACTATATGCCCCTTGGTGCCGCAGCATGTGCAGGAAGCGGGTATAAAATAGACAGGAAGTTTCTGGCGGATATATTGAAGTTTAAGAATCTGGCTTCAAATAGCATGGATATAGTAGGAAGCCGGGATTTTATGATAGACCTCATATATAGCTGCAGCATGATCATGATACATCTCTCAAGATTCAGCGAGGATCTCATAATATATAACTCAGATGAATTTTCTTATATAGAGATAGAAGAATCCTTTTGCACAGGAAGCAGTATAATGCCGCAGAAGAAGAATCCTGATCTGCTCGAGCTCATAAGGGGGAAAACCTCGCTGGTAATAGGTAATCTCATGCAGATAATGATAATGCTAAAGGCTCTTCCATCCACATATAACCGCGATCTTCAGGAAGATAAAAAAATATTGTTTGATGCAGTAGGCGAGACTGCCCGGAGCATTTCTATATTTGCAAAGCTTATTAAGAAAATAAAATTTAATAAGGAAATCATAAAGGATAAACTGGAGAATGGTTTCCTCGAAGCAACAGATATGGCTGACTATCTTGTAGGCAGGGGAGAGAGCTTCAGGAATTCTCATCATGTGACTGGCAATATAGTAAAGTATTGTATTGAGAATGGTAAAAAGATAAGTGAGCTGACGCTTGATAAGCTAAAAAGCTTTTCTCCTTTGTTTGAAGATGATATCTATAGCCGGATCAAGATGGAGGCATGTCTGGAAGCAAGGGATGTCGACTGCGGTACTTCAAAAAAGAGGGTGATGGAGAGGATCGAAAAGATTAAAGGAAGCATTACAGCTTTTATGGCCGTGACAGAAGAACTAAAAATAAGGACAGCCAATATTGAAAGCGTTATCAAAATAGTAGAATAGCTGTGATAGCGCCATAAAGAGATATGCAGGAAGTAAGTAATGAGATGGAAGATGTATTTGACACAGTTGCTGGCGCAGGACTTTACAGGCATAGAAGATCCGGTAAACATAAATTAGTGTAGATGACAGAAAATAGATCAAAAATCGAACTTGTTGCTCCGGCAGGGGGCCCCGAACAGCTTACAGCGGCACTGAACAGCGGCGCTGATTCAATTTATCTGGGTTTTAAGCAATACGG
>CBDUUS010000072.1:0-6184 GCA_965370465.1 uncultured bacterium
AAAGCCCGGCATATAATTCAGATATAGCCTATCATACATTTTCAAACATAACAGGCATAGAAGATCCCTACTATGATGTCAAAATAAAATATAATAAAGCAGCGATGAAGCTTTATTCAAAATTAGAGAAAATTGTAAGGAATTCAGCAGACAGATTATATTCTGCGGCGAAGATTGCAATTGGGGGCAATGTAATAGATTTTGGGGTGCACCTGACCGGGGAAAGATCCCTGAATCTTGAGGATGTCATCGAGGAGATAAGAAAGATCCCCATAGCTCATGATGATTTTCACATATTTACAGAAGACTTGAAAAATGTCGGCAATATTCTCTATATTGCTGATAATGCAGGAGAAATAGTCTTTGACCGTATCTTCATCAATCAGATAATAAGAGCCGGGAAAAGGGTGGTCGTATCTGTAAAGTCAGGTCCCATAATAAATGATGCCACTATAGACGATGCCAGGCAGGTAAAGCTTGACAGTCTGGTAAAAATAATCGAGACAGGAAACAATTGCATAGGAATCAATCTTAAACTTGCATCAGAAGAATTTTTAAAGGAATTCGAAAATGCGGATATAGTAATAAGCAAGGGCCAGGGAAATTATGAGTCCCTTGACGAGATAGAGGGAAAGAATATATTCTTTCTTCTAAAGGCCAAATGTGAAAAGGTCGCGCGCGAACTCGGGGTCCGATATCTTGACATAGTCTTTAAAAGATCAAAATATTACAAATGAGTCAATAACCAAGCTCTCTCAGCCTTTTCTCGCCTATGCCAAAATAGTGTCCTATCTCATGGAGCACGACCTTTCTTATATTTCTTTTAAGGCTTTTACTGTCCCTGCTCACAGCTTCAATAGATCTCTTATATATTATTATCCTGTCAGGAAAAGGTTGGCCCCTATGGGTCTTTGAAGGCATGGGAAATCCATGATAAAGTCCAAGCGTATACCGCGAGCCGCCGGACTTTCCTTTGATAAGAGGGCTGATACTCTCCTCTTCAATCAAAAAATCAATATTTTCAAACTTATCTTTAAATTTTTGAGGAAGATCCTCCAGAACTTTCAGGACCTCTTTCTCAAATTCCTCTATACTTATTTCCATACTGTTGTATTATATAAAAAAATTGATTTTAGTTTAATTAATATTATTATATTAATAATAATTTGGTAAATATGGAAGTATTTTTACAATAAAATTCTGAAAGGATAGTGATGCCATCAATCATAAGACAGGATCTATCAACAAAGGACTGGACCATATTCTCAGTTAAGAGAGCTACAAGACCCTGTGATCATAAAGAAATAAAAGATAGTAAGCTGAAAAACAAATATGAACCCGGCTGTCCTTTTTGCCCGGGCAATGAAGAAAAAACGCCAGAGGAACTTCTTGTAATAAATGGTGAAAAAGACTGGTCCGTAAGGGTAGTTAAAAACAAATATCCTGCAGTCGAATCCAGGGAAGTTTTTGGAGGCGGGTGCCATGACCGGAGGCATATAGAAGGTCCGTATCTTTCAATTGATGGAGTAGGAAAACACGAAGTGATAATAGAATCGCCATGGCATGATGACAATCTGGTAAAAATGGATGTAAGACATGTAGAGAAAGTCATTAGAGCCTATAGGAAGAGATTTATCGATATCAGCAGCGAGCCGGAAAACCAGCTGGTCATAATATTTAAAAATCATGGCAGGAGGGCAGGCACATCGCTTGACCATCCACATTCCCAGCTTGTAGCCACACCTTTTGTTCCCGGATATATCAGAAACAAGATGTTTGAATCCCAGAGATATTATGATGATTTTGGAAGATGTGTATATTGCGATATTATTGATTATGAGATGAAGTCAAAAGAGAGACTTGTCTATGTAAATGATAAATATCTGGCAGTGGCTCCTTATGCTTCAGTGGTCCCATACAATATAGTGATATATCCAAAAAAACATCAGTCCTGTTTTGCAGAGACAAGAGAAGAAGATCTTTTGGATCTTGCCGGAGTTCTGCAGAAGGTACTTAAAAAATTATACAGTCTTCTGAATGATCCCGACTATAATTTCGTAATTGACAGCAGTCCCATAGATCAATCGGGAAACAGGCATTACCACTGGCACATAGAGATACTCCCAAGGCTCAGTACCAGGGCAGGCTTTGAAATAGGTTCCGGGATGAATATAAATTCTATCTTACCGGAGACCTGTGCAGAAAATCTAAGGAATCAGAAGATATAAGGATACTATGCTACCACCGTGCAGGCGAGCTGAAAAGAAATCTTGTCCGGATCCTCAGGATAGCTTTCAATATCTTTTTTAATTCATCAGCTTTAACGGTATTTTTCCAATTCATCTTTGTCCTGCTAATAATGGTTTACAAAACACCATTTAATAATGGCAATGAATTAAGATGAATATGCTTTAAAGATACTATGTACCCGGTTTAATCCGGTCTTTCTATGATAGTGCTATATGAAGTCCATAGTTATAAAAATATTATAACATATATTTAAAAAAATATTGGTAGTAATTTATATTATTTTACAATCAGCAAAAGAGCTTCCGCGGGTAATTACATACTAACGAAATAATCTAACAGCCGGATTGAAGCCTTAAAAGAGGCCCCAAATATCTATAAATAATATCTGATTGTCAGGCAAGCGACCTGAAATGAAGACCTATCAGGGAAAATCCTATGGCATATGGGAACATATCCCGTTTCTTGATCAGGCTCCAGAGAATAAGTTTCCAGAAATAAGTTCTCCCTCTCTGCCTGATGCCAAGGAACCATATTGAACTTATAAGGGCCCTGATATGATAAAATTTTAATGTAGGAGTTTTTAATTTGACAGGCTTGTATTCCTTAAGCAGTGTCTTTATCCTTCTATAATATTGTCTGGGTGCATATATAGTGGAAATGATTTTTTCATAACCATTTATAAGGACATCAGTATCCATCTTTGGTATGAAATTAAGGGCGCCCGACCCTGTATTATTACCGCTGGCTTTTTTTACCAGCCTGTTTGACTTCTCGAGCCGCTGGTACAATCTGGTTTTTGGAAGGGCAGTAAGAATTCCGACCATAGCAGTTACTATTCCGCTTTTTTGAATAAAGTCTATCTGCCGCTGGAAGATCGAAGGCTGATCGCTATCAAAGCCTACTATGAATCCAGCCTGGACCTCAAGACCGCCGTTCTGTATGATCTTAACTGATTTTACAAGATCCCTGCCTTTATTTTGCACCTTTCCGCATTCATTCAGACCTCCCTCATCAGGAGTTTCTATTCCTACAAATACGGAGGTAAAGCCTGCCTTTGTCATCGAACTGATTAATTCCCTGTCATCTGCAAGGTTTACTGAGACCTGCGTATTGAAAGAGAATGGATATTTTCTTTCTTTCTGCCATTTTATTATAGCAGGGAGGTAATATTTCTTAAGTTTAGCCTTGCTTCCGATTAAATTATCATCTACAAAGAATACGCCGGCTCTCCACCCGATCCTATAAAGTGATTCCAGCTCTGCAAGGACCTGTTCCACGGCCTTCAGTCTGGGCACTCTGCCATTAAGCTGCACTACATCGCAGAACTCACAGTCAAAAGGGCATCCTCTTGAAAACTGAAGACACATCGAGTTATAGCAGGAAGTATTTATAAGGCTCCAGTCAGGAGCAACTGATTTTGATATATCCGGAAAACTGTCATTTCTATACATCTTTTTCAGTTTTCCATCCTCAAGGTCCTTTATTACTTTATGAAAATAACCTTCTACTTCGCCAAGGACCAGGTGGTCGACCTCGGGAAATTCTTCATATCCGGTGGTAAATAGCGGGCCCCCTGCCACGACAGGCTTGCCAAGTTTTTTTGCCAGTGCTATTACTTTTTTTGATGTTTCCTTCTGCACTATCATAGCGCTGATGAATACATAATCGGCCCATTTGATATCCCTTTCTTCAAGCCTATCTGTATTCATATCAATAAGTTTTTTCTCCCAGCGGGCAGGAAGCATTGCTCCGACTGTCAAAAGCCCAAGCGGGGGGAAAGATGCTTTTTTACCAAGCAGTTTTAGAATCTTCTTGAAACTCCAAAATGTATTTTCAAAATCTGGATATACCATTAATATTTTCATATTTATATTTTATCTCCTCTGTTTTTAAATCCTTTTATATATTAGTTTTTATCGATCATCCTATATTACTTAGCTTAAAATAAGCTTAAAATGTATCAGACTCTTCTATATCGCTTTTATATTTAAGGTTCTTTTATTAAAATTTGCTTAAATTGTCAAACCAGGAGACATATTTCCCCTCAAATAAAAAAGAGCCTATTATCTTATAAACGATTTTTAGTGATTAAAGTTTTAAATTATTTACAGTAGCCGGTGTGTTAATTGTTAAATCTGGGAAAAATCAGGTTAGCTAACAATCCAGCTACAGGTGGAAAGAAAAATGTACAAGCCAGTCTTATAAAAGTGACCTTCCATCCCAGTATGCCTATTTCCATGGGAAGTCTGCCAATAGCCCACAGAGACCACCCGGTAAGAAATGCGACCATTGTCCCAATGCTCGCGCCTGATTTGAGCAAACCTCCCGCTATAGGCAAACTTACATATGGTCCCCCGGGCATGATGCCTCCGGCAAAGGTACCTATAAATATTCCCCTGAGCCCTGATTCCTGGCCTATCCATCTGGATAAAAATTCATTTGGGATTAATACCTGGATCATTCCAGCGATTATGAAAGCAAAAATAAGAAGGGGCAATACCTGAATAGTCATGTCAAGAGCAGCTTTCAGCCCTATTGTATGTTGCCCCTGTTTTTTAAATATTCCTACCATTATAAGTGCTACAGCAATTACTCCCATTATTATTGTTGGAATTAACATTTGTGATACCCTCCTTTTGGAATTCATGGCTCAAGCTCTATCTGTAAATAGTATTTGGAAATATTATATCTCTTTTTCTATATTTGGTTAATAAATATAGAAATATTGAAAGTAAATAAAAATAAGCTTAGACTTATTATAAATTATACCAGTAGGTTCTGGGGCCTTTTGCATTTTTACCATGGGGCGGAGTTGAAAAATATTATAAACAATGCAAAGGATATTGTGATTAAACGAAGGGAGAGATTATGGAAGATAAGGCAAAAGACAGTTTGGCTATTGTATGGTCCAGCGGCGACAGGGATGTTGCAGAGAAGATGATATTTATGTATGCGCTGAATTCAAAATTGAAAAATTGGTGGAAAGATGTAACTCTTATTGTCTGGGGTCCGGCAACCAGGCTTATTTCTGAAGATATTGAATTGCAGGAGTATCTGGAAAAATTAAAAGATGCCGGCGTCATTCTTGAAGCCTGTATAACATGTGCTGATATGTACAGGGTCTCAAAAAAACTTGCTGGCATGGGTATTAATGTAAAACCTATGGGACTTCCTCTTACCGGATACTTAAAAGAAGGAAGGGCAGTCATTACTTTCTAAATTTTTTAATAATACATATTTTAAGTCTTATTGCTTTGGCAGATTATGGACCCCAAATACTCTAAAGCTTCAGTTACTTTATATTTTTTCCTATTGAGAATGCTTTCCCAAGATTTTTACCGATCGACCAGTAACTGCGGCCTCCTGTATCAAAGATAATTGGATCTATCTTTTTTATATCGGGTTTTCCATTTTCTCCGATTATTTCAGGATCTGCTTTTACATCCATTATCTCGCCGATAAATTGGGTGTGAAGTCCGATTTCAATATTATTTAAAAGCTTGCACTCAAGAATGAGAGGGAATTCCTCTCCATATGGTGCATCGACAAGACTGCTTTTTACCGCTGTTATACCGGTTTTTTCAAACTTGTTTAGATTTCTTCCGGATTCTATTCCGCAATAGTCAGCTTTTTCAACCTGATCCGAAGATGCTATATTTATTGTGAAGGCACCCTTTGATATGATATTGCCATAACTATATGTAGCTTTCCGCAACGATATTGCTACACATGGTGGAACCGAGCAACAAATGCCTCCCCAGGCCGCAGCCATGATATTGGGTCGGTTATTTTCATCATAGGTACCCACCAGAAGGACCGGTGCAGGATATAAAATGGTTTTTGCTCCAAGTGATTTCTTCATAATATGCCTCCGATTTGGTTTTAATTTATATAATATATTTTCATTTTAATAGAAGTTATTTCATTGTACAGT
>CBDUUS010000073.1:0-6120 GCA_965370465.1 uncultured bacterium
CTGGTTTAAATAGTGCCATATTTATCAAATTTTTCCCAATTAGTTATTTGTGAATGATTAATAAAAAATAAGCGCACACTGCAAAACAGTGCAATGAACCCTGCAAAACGCTTGCAAAAAAGACTGGAAGGTCCTTAAAAGAGGTCTACCGGGATGTGATCCTATTTTTTTCCAGAAGGTAATATCTCAGAGTCTCCTGGATTATAGCCACAGTCGGGACTGCTATAAGAAGTCCCCAGAAGCCAAATAGTGCTCCGCCGGCCATCAGGGAGAATATAATGAGCCCGGGGTGCACGCCTACCTGATACTTCATCACAGCGGGCGATATCACATAATTGTCTAGCTGCTGGACCGCTATGAAAAGAAGTATGACCAGAAGGGCCTTTAATGGCGAGATGAAGAGTGCCGCAAGAGCAGCCGGGATGGCGCCGATAAGCGGTCCGAGGAGCGGTATTAGATTAAAGATGCCGGCGATTGCTCCGAGAAGGACAGCAAAATCGACTTTCAGTATCAGAAGGACCACTGTGCACAATACCCCCACTATCACCGAGATAAATATCTGACCCCTTATATACCTGCCGGCTACATGGCTTATCCTGTCAATCGTATTTACAACATGATTTTTATATTTTCCCGGGATCACCTTTATAAATGTCTCTCTCAACTTATCTATGTCCTTTAATATATATAGGCCAAGAAGGGGACCCACAATAAGATAAAGGACTATATTTATGATAGATCTTGTAAATATGGTAGCCTGCTCCAGGAAATTCATGTTTTCAAAGTCAAATCTTCCCATAAAGTATTGGGTTATAGCACCCATGTCAGGAGCCACTATATTCTTGCCTATCATATTTTCAATAGATTCGATTAAAATGCTATTCTTAAAAAAATCATCGATCGTATCATTAAGATTCTGAAGGTATGAAGGAAACTTGTCTATAAAGACCTTGAACTGGCCCACGACTACGGGGATTATGAAGAAAAAGATAAGAGCGATTATTCCTGTAAATATAATATAGGTGATTGTCACTGCGAAACCTTTGCGCATCCTCCGCTTCAGCAGCATCATCAGCGGCGAGATCAAATATGCTATTGCCATGGCGATAATAACAGGGATCACTGCTATTCTTATTAAATATATGATGTAGAGGGAAAACGCAGCTATTATCAGAAATCCAATAATGGACCATGAAAATATTCCCAGCTTCTTTATCGCATCTCTATTTTGGAAAAGTCTCTTTTTTCTCATCTTACTTATTATAGTATATTTTTTTTAAAAATATAATTGTAATGTTCTGTAATAATTGAAGTAGCTATGCAATTATGATAAAGTTTAAATCCATAAAATATAAATAAAATTATTTCTTTAGGATGAATATATGCCCGGAGAATCAGTAGCTGCTTATATTAATAATACTATTGCTTTTATAATATTCACCCTTGTCTGTATCATCATATTTGTAATTATATATCTGGTATCGGCCGGTATAAGAAAAAAGGTCCTGAGAATAAACCGCCGGATACCTTACAGAGAAACAGACGAGACTGATGGGGGTAAAAGTTTCATCGAAGTTCATCCCCGCATGATGGCAGATCCTTTCAAAAAAAGAAATATAGCTATTTTAGGTATGTCATTTATTCTAACAGTGCTGTTTATAATCCTGATGCTTGCTTCTCTTTATTTTTCCCTGAATATTGGCTTAAGCATCATTATTGCTTTGATATGTCTGATAATATTCAGCATCATAGCTGTACTTGTATACATATTTAGATCGGGGATCATTAAAAAATAATAAACTGGAACAAATAAATTGATTTCGAATATCGAGAAAAGTAATTTAAATATAATCCTTTCGGGATATGGCTGCTGCAGAAGCGAGATACTGGCAACGAGAGGACCGCTGTATGATATACAGAGATTCGGCATAAACTTTGTCAATCTGCCAGAGGATGCAGATATCCTTGTCATCTTCGGATTCTCAAGCGAAAGCGGCATCAATAGTGCCATTGATATCTATAAAAGGATGAGACCGCCGAGATGGGTATTTGCCTGCGGAAGTTGCGGAATAAGCGGTGGAAGATTTTGCGGGGTCCCGCAACTTGTAGAAAAGCTTAAAAGAGATATAAGGATCGATATGTATGTCCCGGGATGCCCTCCCAGGCCAGAAGCTTTTATCTATGCAGTTTTAAGGTTCATATCAGAAAATAATGATAATAGTCCGGCAAAGGTCTAAAAATGTTTGAAAATATTAATAAAAAAGTATATTCCAGTCCTCACGCTCTCTATCTGGAAAAGACGGAAAAGAATCTGAGACAATTTCTTGAAGATAAAGCCGACAGGATCAGCAGAATGGGATATGATATATTGGTCGAATTGGACCAGGAAAACTCGGGTGCTGTACTTGCCGAGATCAAAAACAATCCTGAACTTGCGGTAGAAAACCTCAAGAGCATAAATATTATTGAAGATGGAAAGAAAGTCTATCTGCTTTCAGAGTTTTCTATTTCCAGTCCCGGCTATTCCATTATTCTGAAGATCAGCATGAAAGAAGGAATGCCGCAGTCTGGTCCGGAAAGTATTATAAATCAGTTTAAGGATCATTACAGGACGGCAGGATCCTGTGGACCGGGAAGGGCCAACGGAGAGGAAATGTATAATTATGCAGTACCGGGCCAGATATTCAATGGATCCGGGGGATTCGGTGTAGACTTGAGTCTTGAAGATGATCTTATAAAAGCAGCGCATATCGATACTTCAATAAGCAGGGTGGTAAATAAGGATTTTTTCAGGGGTCTTGAAATAGAACAGCTTGTAAGTTATATGGGAAGATTTGACCACAATGCCGGAATATTTGCAGAGCTTGCCTTTTGCCTTGGCATAGAAGAATTGCTCCAGCTGCAGATCCCCAGCAGGGGGAAATATATCAGGATGCTTGTATCAGAGCTTTTCAGGATCACGAGCCATCTTAATTTTTTGGCAGGGCTGGCGGAAATACTGGGCCACGATATAGTATGGAATATGATAATGATTGAGAGGGAAAAGATGCTTGGTATCATTGAAGTGATCACCGGAGCAAGAGTCATACCCAACTATATCAGAATAGGCGGCGTGAAATCAGAAATAGGCCCGGACATTATTAAAAAGGTAAAATGTGATACAGCAGTCTTTTTTAAAAACTTCAGGAAGATAGAGAGGATGATAAAAGCTGATTTTACCTTTATAGACAGGCTTCGCGGTCTTGGTATCATAAATAAGGATATGGCCGGGGAATATGGTATAAGCGGCCCGAATCTAAGGGCTTCGGCAATAAGGTATGATCTCAGGAAAAACCTGGATTATACTGGTTATCAGGATATTCATTTTACTGTTCCTTATACAAGGAATGGCGACTGTCTTGACAGGGTGATCGTAAGGCTTGGAGAAATCTATCAATCAGTCAGGATCATACAGCAAATTATAGGGCAGATGCCATCAGGACCCGTTATAAAGCGGATAAATCTTTCCCATCTGGATTTCAATCCCACCCCTTTTACTGCTTCAGTCGAATGCCCCCACGGTGTTTTTAAAATATTTGGAGAAGCAGAGGGAAACAGTTTGAAGACTTTTACCGTACTGGGACCTTCTAAACAGAGTCTCTCGCTGGCTGGAGCTCTATTGGAAGGAAATTCATTTGATGATATAGAAATTATTATTGCAAGTCTGGATATAAATAGCGGAGAGGTCATGGGTTTTATATAAATGATAGACAGGGCGGCAAATTGCTTATAATACTAAAAAAAATCGCATATATATTGATAATAGTAGCGGTAAATCTCTATATATGTTCTTATCTTGGTGCAAAGCTTTCTGCAAGGATGGAGCTTAGAAGAGGATATAGGATGATCAGGACCGGGGGGATAGGTTTTCCTGCAAAAAGGTTTCTATCCTATCTTGCACGGGGACAGGAAATCAATATATGGGGTTTCATATTGTTTGTTTTTTCACTTCTTATCTGGGCAGTAGTACCGATCAGTGCAGATCTTGTCCTGATAGATATGGATGCGAGCCTTATAGTAGCTTTTCTATTCTATTTGATCATTATCATGCTCAATCTCAGCAGCCAGAGCGGAACACAATATAGCATAGTATTCGGGCAGATGGTAAAAAAAATAATATCGATAATAAGCCTTGCTATCCCATTCTTTTTTTCAACAGTTTCTATCGTCCTTTTGAACAGGACATTGAGCCTGAAAGAGATCGTGGACCTGCAGCATGAATATTGGAATATCACATACCAGCCTCTTGGTTTTATTATTGCTCTCCTGTCAACCATTATGGTACTGAAGATCCTCTGGCTCAATAGGAAAGGAACTCTGGAGATATCTGGCATTAATAGAAGGGAAGGTATTGGGCTCTTAGGAGCTGTGCTAAGGTTTTCTGAATATTCAATTGTTTTTTTTATGACTTATATGCTCGTGATACTTTATATGGGGGGCTATAAAAACCTGTATTTTATCAGGGGCGATGTGATGCTGGGGATAAAGTTCTATGTATTATTTATTTTTATTCTTTTTTCTGAAAAGGCTCTTGGGAGCAGCGTATCCGACACAGGACTTCTTATGAGGATAAATGGTAAATTCCTTATACCTCTGTCAATGATCAATTTTATTATTACATTTGGATTTTTTATATACAGGAATATATACGGTTTTATTTAATAAAAATAGTAAGGTAAATATTAAAGAAGATGCTGCAGTTATTTAAAAATTTTTTTATAAATCTGGGAAATATATTCAGAAAACCAAGAACAGTTGTATATCCCAGGGAAAAGATAATAATCCCTGAGAAAAGCAGAGGAATACTTCATCTGAAGCTTGATCTGGATTCCCTTGATGTCATATGTAATGGATGCGGAAACTGCGTGGCAGCATGTCCGGAAGACTGTATAAAGATTAAAAAAAGGGTTACAGAGGATGAAAAACAGGTGCTGGATAGATTTCTGCTGGATCTCGGCAGATGCATATTCTGTGGAAAGTGTATCGAGGCCTGTGAGCTGGATGCAATAGCTATGTCATATCGCTATCAGACCTCAGATGCTGACAGAGAAAACCTGATAATGGAGAAGGCAGACCTGATAAGACCTTCAGGCACCTTAAGAGATTTTTGGAAATAAATAATTGGAGAATAGATGTCAATAGAGAGCCAGAA
The DNA here is from genome assembly GCA_965370465.1 of uncultured bacterium. Classification (GTDB taxonomy): domain Bacteria; phylum Actinomycetota; class Humimicrobiia; order Humimicrobiales; family Humimicrobiaceae; genus M55B120. The sequence goes on from CBDUUS010000073.1 coordinate 5,192, forward strand.
GATAATAGAGATGATACAATATATTGGATTTGCAGGCCTGATGATCCCGGGAATCGCTGTCTTTTTTATACCGGACCTGAGAAAAAAGATCACGCTTCTCTTTATATTGTTTGTATTTACCACTATATTATCTTTTGTCTTCTATTCAGGAATAATATTATTTATAGCAAGTCTTGCTTTCATGTTTGTATTTATCCTTCTTTTTCTTTTAACAGAACAGCTTTTCCATCTCAGCAGCGATCCCCTATTGCCGTCTTCTGATACCGGAGGGAGCCATGCCGGGATCATTGCAGTAAAAATAATAAATATTATAATACCCGTTTTGTTCTGCACAGGCCTCGGATATCTTATTTATAAACTTACAGGAGGGTACTTCCCGGCAGATAATGGAGTACGGGAGATCTCTATGAATAGTATAGAGGAAATATCAGGGAGCATCTTTGCCAGATATAGTATTGGCATCTTCCTTATTATATTAGCTGCATTGATATCCTTTATATGGTTTACAGTCATACTGATGACAGGGAGAAAAAACAAAGGAGAGTATAATAAATGAGCAGCGAACTCGTTTTCTATATGGCTATGATATTATTCCTTATCTCTGTATTCGGACTTTTTGTATCTGCTGATATTGTCTCAGTCTTTATTGCATGCCAGCTGATGATAGCAGCTGCGGTTATAAACTTTTTAAATTTTTCCATATATATAGAAATAGGACAATTATGGATCAGTGTATTTTTAATAATAGGGCTCCTGACCATATATCTTCTAACATTTGCAGTCTTCTTTTATATATATTCAAATATCGGGGTACTTGAAAGAAAAGCAATAATCAAAGACTATAGATTATTCAGGCTGGAGAAAAGTGATTGGTGGGGAGAGGATAATATTTAAATATGAGATTTATATCAGATATCATTGAAAAACTT
>CBDUUS010000074.1:0-6115 GCA_965370465.1 uncultured bacterium
GCTTCCTGCACCAGGCTGCCCATAGCCAGCACATCTTCCGTTATTTCTTCAAGTTTCTGATAAAATGTCCTTCTCATCTTATTCCTCTAAATATATTATATAATTTTCTGTAAATCTCACTACTGATACTTATAATACCAGAAATAATTTTTCATATAAATAAATTTATATTAACATTAACACGATAGATAGTCTTTTATAGCTATTGAAATTACCAAAACTTTATTTCTTTTACTGTATCAATAAAGGATAAAATATCTTTAACAGTAATATCTCCAATATTTCCTATTCTGAATGTTTCAGACTGTGAGATTTTGCCAGGATAAATTACAAATCCATTTTTTTTCAATTCCTGATAAAATTTTTCAAATGAGAATTCTTTGCTTTCAGGATAGTAAAAAGAAGTTATAATTGGGGATTGCACTTGTCTCGGAATAAGTGTTTTAAAAGCAATTTCAGACATTCCTTCTGCCAGGGACTCCTGGTTTTCCTTATATCTTTTATAACGAGCTTTTATACCGCCTTCAATTTCTAGTTCAATCAAGGCCTGGCTAAAAGCTCTTACAGAATGCGTAGGAGAAGTAAATCTCCACTTTCCATTTTTATTCATTACTTCCCACTGATCATAAAGATCAAGAGAAAGGGAGCGTGCCAATCCCTTACATTTTTTTAATTTATCAGTTTTTGAAATTATGAAGCCGAAGCCAGGGACACCCTGAATGCACTTATTTGCACTGCTTACTAAAAAATCGATATTATATTCATCCATATCAATCTCTATTCCTCCAAAACTGCTCATAGCATCTACAATAAAAGTTTTGTCATACTCTCTAACTATTCTTCCAATTTCCTTAACCGGATTCAAAATGCCTGTTGTTGTTTCACAATGAACAACTGCAACATGAGTTATGTCAATTTCTTGTTTCAGGGTTTGTTCAAGTCCTAAAAGATCGGGAGGAGAGACCTCGCCGCTATCCTTTACACTCAGACTAATTGAAAGTGCCCTGGTTATTTCTGCTATTCTATTACCATATGCTCCATTTGTAAGAACCAGTAATTTTTCGTTTTCTGCAATAGTGCTGCCAATCACCGATTCTATACAGAATGTACCGCTGCCTTGCATTAAAACTGATGTATATTTTTCCTCATTTTTTGAAGCGAGTTTTACAAGTTTTTTTCTTATAGCCTGTGTAAGCTTCCTATAATCTTCATCCCAGGTGCATAAGTCAAAAAGCATGGAAGCCCTGACGCTTTTTGTAGTTGATAAGGGCCCTGGCGTGAGGAGAAGATATGGATTATCCTGCATATAATCATATAATTCTGTTTCATTGACTCTTTCATAATCAAATTTCATATCCTAAAACCCTTTCTTGTTTACAATTTTCTATAATACCGGCAACTCACAATATCAGCATTATTGAAATACTGTAGTTTTAATAAGGCGTGTATGGCCTTTTTCTACCCAATTCTTTATTTATTTGCTTTATTATCTGCTCAAGCTCACTAATTTCCTTCAGAACAAAATGAGCACCTGCATTTTTAAATGCATTCGCTTTTTCCTTTATCCTTTCTGTCAGTATTCTTTTTTCTGTATTTAAGACTTCATCGTAACTAAGGCCGAGTTCGCTGCCGCCTTTTATTACCCCGATGCTCCACATGCCTGCATTTATTCCTTCTTCTATATCGTTTAAAGTATCTCCTACTTTAATAATAGTATAATTAGGAAATACCCGAAGTTTCATTGCATTTAAATAGCACATCCATGGAGATGGCCGTCCTTCAGGAACTTCATCAGAGGCTACTAAACAATCAGGTAAATAGCCGGATTTTTCAGACTCTTTTGTAACAGTTTCCATCATTTTAGCTGTGTATCCTGTTGTTGAACCTATCCTTATGCCGTTTTTTCTCAAATTATTTACAAGCTCTACAACACCTGGTATTGGTTGTGAATATTGAGGCAATATTTCTATGAGCCTTGCTTCAAAATCACGGTAGAGTTTTTCCACATCCTCTATGTCCGGAGGCCTCCCGTACTTTTTTTGCCACTGGTCCTTTATATTCTGCATTTCAAGCATAATTTTGATATGATCTTTTTTTAATAGGCCCATTGGTGCCCTGGCCTCTTTTATGCTTACATCTATTTCCATGTTTTTAAATATTTCAATAAATACTTTAAATGGAGCCATACAGCCATAATCAACAGTAGTGCCTGCCCAATCAAAGATAACTGCTTTTACTTCCATTATTTTATCGTTTTTGCCATGCATCTGTTTTTCTCCTTACTATTTTTAAAATAAACCCATATATAAATCTTGCTGCTATATTGGTGATAACGATTAAAACTGCCATTGCTGCTGCAGATGCAGTAGAACCGCTTTCTTCCATGTGTATTACTGCAATTGACGCAAGCTTAATTTTAGGAGAACAAAGAAAGATCACAGCTGAAACTGTAGTCATTGAATTTACAAAAAGGTACATGAACATTTCCATTATTGCAGTAATGGACATAGGTACTGTAATTAGAGAGAAACTTCTGAAGATCGGCACTGACATTGAATCGGAAACATTTTCAAATTCCCTGTCCAGTTTTTTCAGTGCAGTATTTGCTGTTATGAATGAGACAGAATAAAAATGGATTATATTGGCTAAAATTAAAATGAATATTGTTCCATATATTATATTTGAGGGGTTAGGGACAGTCAGGTTGAATAATTGAAAACTTGCTCTGTTAAAAAATAAAATATATGAAATGCCTATAACAAGACCTGGAATAGCAAGAGGTATTATTGAAAGAAAGTACCCTATCTGTCTTAAAATCTTAAAAGATTTAAATTTCTCAATGATATAAGCACTTAAAAATATTACTCCCGTACCTGTGCCAGCCGTTAGAAAGGATACCAGAAGACTGTTAAGATATGGTTTTATGCCTGAGCTGGAAACAGTTTTAAAATCATAATGTGCAAAAGTGAGTCCAAGGTTGTATGGCCAGGTTTTTACCAGTGATGCAAATATTGCGATGAGGAAAAACGCTAAAATTATAATTACTATGATCAGACAGTAAACAAAGAAAAATATATCAGTTGGCCGGGGTTTAATGCGAAATGGCACTGATTTGGACGATATAAGCGTATATTGTCTTTTTGTAGTGAACCTGTCTACTGAAAAACTAATAACTGCAGGTAGCAACAATATGATTCCCACAACTGCTCCCATTGAGAAATTCTGTTGTCCTATAATCTGTTTATAAATATCCGTTGCCAAAACATTGTAATTGCCACCAATAACTTTTGGTGCTCCAAAATCTGTGAAGCTTAAAGTAAAGCTCACAAATACAGCACTTATAAGTCCGTATTTAACATCTGGCAATGTAACCGTAAAGAATTTTTTTAAGCTGCCTGCGCCAAGCGCTTCAGCAGCTTCATATATCCTGTAATCGGCCATTTCCAATGCCACGAGGAGAATTAGAAAGGCTTGCGGGAAAGTATATAGGATTTCAGAAATTATTATTCCAACAGGACCGTAGATATTAATATTTAAGCCTATTGTTGTAAAAAGACCCTTATTGCCAAATAGATATACAAGTGATATTCCATGAAGCATTGTCGGTGCAAAAAGCGGCAATAGAGCAAGATATTTAAAAAATGATTTCCAGTAAATTTTTGTTCTGGAAACAGCATATGCATAAATAAAAGCAAATGTAACAGATATTACCGTAGTAAGGATAGAAATAAATAATGTATTGTTTACACTTTGAAAAAGTGAAGCAGTTGAAAAATAATTTAAAAAATTGTCGAGACCAATGAAATTTCCTGATTGATTATGAAAGGCCTTTACAAAAAGTGCAATAAGCGGAATAACCACTGAAATAAGTAAAAAAAATATTAAGCCAATGATCAATGTTTTTTGAAGAGGGTTTGTTTTTATTCTATATTTTTTTAATATAAGTCTAATCATTTATCATTTTGTCATGGCCGGCTATCCCATTGGTACTGCTTGTAATGCTTTTTCAGAATAATCAGTCTCATAAGTAATTACTTTATTTTTGGGTAGACTTATAAAAACACTCATTTCATTATTTAATAAGTTTGTCTTTTTATTTGAAGGTATATTAACAGCAACTTTTTGATTGTTGTGGATTAAATGCAAAGTGAGTCTGTAATATGACCCCCTGTATTCACTGTGTTGAATTTTTGCTTCCAAACCCGTGGTATCTTTTAAGCTGATATTCTCAGGTCTTATGGCGTTTAATCTTGAATTATCATCTTTGATAAAATTTATATCACCAATAAAATCAGCAACAAATGGATTTACAGGGCATTCATAGATCATCTGCGGGTTGTCTATCTGCATTATTTCTCCTTTATTCATAACTACGATTCTGTCTGCCATTGTTAGTGCTTCTTCCTGGTCATGGGTTACCATAATTGTTGGGATCTTCAATTTTTTCTGTGTTTCCCTAATCTCTCTTCTGAGCCTTGCTCTTACTTTTGCATCCAGAGCCGAAAGAGGCTCGTCAAGAAGTAAAAAATCGGGGGATAGCGCAAGAGCTCTGGACAGAGCAACCCTTTGCTGCTCTCCGCCTGAAAGTTGTGAAGGATATTTATTTTTAGCATGGTCAAGATTTACCAATGCCAATAAATCTTTTGTTCTGTTATTTATTTCACTTTTACTGATTTTCCTATTTCTCAATCCGTAAGATATATTTTCTATTGCAGTCATATTTGGGAAAAGGGCATAAGACTGGAAAACTATCCCAAAGTTTCTTTTTGAAGTGTGGAGATGTGTTATCTCCTTTCCATTTATAAATACCTGACCGCTATCAGGTTCGTCGAGACCGGCAATTATTCTTAAAAGTGTTGTTTTACCACATCCGCTTGGCCCAAGAAGACAGATAAATTCACTTTTTTCCAGCGAAAAATTGACATTATTCAGGGCTGTAAAACTGCCAAATTTTTTTGTTATGTTCCTTATTTCAAGATATGACATATAAAAGCTCCTTTATAAAGTTTTTCTTTAATTGATACTTACTTAAAAGTGAACATATAATTGCTCCTGCTTTTATACAGGAGCAATTATTATTAATTATCTCAATTGAGCGATCTTCTTCTGCTGCCAATGGTTCTAAAAATCTTAAGTATCTGTTTTTTTAAATATCTATTACTATGATTTTGGTTCACTTTTGGAATCATATCTTGAACTCCATTCCTTTAATATTGCTTCTCTGTTTTCAGCAGCCCAATTGAAATCATTTTTCATAAGTTGTTTTGTAGGGTCAGAAGGAAAGCCGTCAGGAACTATAGCTTCAACACTTTTTGAGCATATGACTGCATAATTCTTATTGTATTCTTTCATTACAACATCACCTATTGCCCAATCAAGAAATAGCCTGGCCTCTTTTTTAATCTCTGATTTTTTCATGAGCGCATTTGCTTCAAGATCCCATCCAGAACCCTCTGTCGGAAATATAACTTCTACGGGTGCACCATCTGCCTTAACAAGTAATCCCTTATAGCCAAAAGACACTCCAATGGGATATTCTCCTGCTCCTGCCATTTTTGCAGGCTTTGAACCTGAATGTGTATATGCAGCTATGTTTTCATGAAGCTTATCGAGGTAATTCCATCCTTCTGTTTCACCCATTAACTGCAGAATTGCAGAAACTGTTAAGAATCCAGTACCTGAAGATGCTGGATTAGGCATAACTATAAGGCCCTTATACTCAGGCTTTATTAAATCTGCAAAGGACTTTGGAGATGTAATACCTTTTGCTTCAGCCTCGATTGTATTTACTGTGAAAGCGGTTATCCATGCATCTACTCCCACCCAATGTGCAGGATTATTTTTAGAATCCTTAAATTCCGGATATATATTTTCTATTCCTTTTGGAGAATAGCCTTCAAGCATTCCCTGCTGATCAAGTACTAATAGGCTTGTTGCAGCAAGCCCCCATACCACATCAGCCTGTGTATTATCTTTTTCGGCTAAAAGTTTTGCAGTGACTATACCTGTTGAGTCTCTGGTCACATTAACAATTATATTGGGATACTGTTCTTTAAATGAGGCCAGGTATGGCTCAATATGCTCTTCTTCAAGTGCCGTATAAACATTGATTTCC